>CABUOE010000097.1 GCA_902493155.1 uncultured Eubacteriales bacterium | reverse complement strand
AGTTCCACACATTGGAATTGGTAGATTTGTGCCACGACAAAGCAGCTAAGATTTCTGACCAAAGCTTCAGTAACTACTTAATTAAATGTGCTTTTGTTGATAAAAAGATTATTCCACTGAACCAAATGATCAAGGAGTGTTTTTTCATCAATAAAGAAAAGACGATCTCCGCCTGCAACATTCTTCTAAATGTCTTCTCCGATGATGCCGTGCAAGATTATGTAGAGGAACAAATCAATGCGGTTTGGGATTGTCTGCGGTCTGATACAGACAGCTTCTTTCCTTTTTTCAAAGCGTTTTATATGGTTCGTCCAACGGAAACTCTTGTGTTATTAAGCGAGTTAATTGACTTTGAACCTTTACATGAATTTGATATTCGTTCCATCGATTTTAAGAAAACAGAAAGTGAAAAAAGCATAAATGACGATATTATCAGCATATTGTGTGGGTTTAAGAAGCATCTGCAGCTTCCAGAAGCAATAGAGTTATTGTTGCTTTATTACCAAAAACGCCCTGATTTGTTTGAACAAATATATAGTGCGTTTGTGTCTCAGTTTGGGGTGGATAAAGATGCCCTGCGGCTCGACTATTTTACACAAAAAACAGTAGTGGCGCAGCTTTGTGCAGCAGTGGAATCAAATCCAACCGATGAACTTTTGATTCTCTTTGTCAGGGTGGCAGAACAGTTTTTGAAGCTAAGCTTTTCGAGAACAGAAGGAGGGCGACACAATACATTCACATTCTATACAATACCTTTGACGCTACATGAGACGGTATTGGAGTACCGTAAAATGTTGCTTCAACAAATATACAGAATTTACGAAAACGGGAAATGTCACAAAGAAATTGAAAACTTTCTTATGGATTACTGCAAAGGATATGGAGATGGTGAAGATTACGAGATTGTAAAGCATGAATTGGGCTTTGTATTATCTTTCTTCATACTATTCTCGCCGGAAAATCTGTACCACTGCGTGACCGCAGAGCATATTAAAAAGATAGCTAAACGTGCCGAGTATGACTACGGAAATTCGCTCGAGCCATTTTTGAAGTCCAGAAAGTACGAAATCTATAATGCGCTGAATACGGATCGTAGCGAAATGTTTCATATGGGTTATCAGGAATATGAGAACTGGCACAAAGATCAGATAGAAAAAATGGTGCGGCAGTATGGTCTTCAGGAATTTCAGTATTTGCTCCAAGTCTGTAAGGAATGCTTGGAAACGGTTGATCGTGAAGGGCGGTTGTTGTGTTTCGGCGTAGAATGCGCCATTGAAGTATTTTCCGAAAATCGGGAATTGTATATTGACGCAGTAAATGAATATTTGAATTTTGATACTCCTTATGATATACATGCCTATGGAATCCTCCGCAATCTTTTCAAAATGATGTCTCCGGAAGAGGTCAAAGTATTGATTGAATCCCATGACTTTTCTCAAAAAAACTCATGGTTATGGGCTTTCTATGTGGAATTGCCAGAGGAACAAATATCTGCCGCTTGGGTCGATGATTTTCTGATGTACTTGGAAAGCGTCCCTCAGCATATGCAGTCATCCCCTTATCGGCCGCTTGACGAGATGAAGAAATTTGAATGTGTGGATAAAGATATAATCCTGAAAGCAAGCAGAGTTATCACATCGCATTACGAAGAGTCTCCGTTCATATTTAGTCTGTATTTTTGCCTTATGATGAACCCTCACCACACGGAGGCAAGCAAAATAATTGACAAATATAAAAATGATATTTCACTTTTAGAGGACATCTATCTAAAATGTGTTGCATATTCAACCCACGAAGATTATGATGGACATTTTCTTGCTGAGATTATTTTGAACGATCCGAGCTTTTTATATTGTTATCTGGACAAAATTCTTGAAAAGACGTTCCGCTTATATGGCTCCTGTGATGAATGGGTGAGTCATCTAAAGTTTATTTGGAAAGATGATGTATTCTCGTCTTACATGGATCTAATTTCAGATTATGTATTTGGAAATACAGCGGGAAGACCTTGGATTTATAGCTCAATAGTTGGACAACTGCTTCTTCATGAAACCGGAGAAACCAGTGTTGCAGAAAAGCAGGAGAAATGGATTCAGGATACAATTGAAAAGCATTGCTTAGACCAGCAACGTATGTATGGGCTTTTTAGTGCAATTGATGAGCATAGTGCTGATCGCAGGAGAGATGCACTAGAACAGTTTTTAAAGTTAAATAGTGATTATACTCTATTTGAGACGTTGCCCTTAGAGGCATCAAGCTGGGGTGGATGGGGAAGTATGATTTCTTGTATGCAGGAACGAATCACATATTTGACCTCACTTATGCCATTGTTATCTAGTGCTAAGTACCTGAAGCATAAGCAAAAAGTCGAACAAGATATAGAGATTTGGAAAAACCGAATAAACAATGAAGAGATTCAAGAATTGCTAGAATCCTTGGGTTAGGTAAAGAAGAAACCACTTAAACATTAAACACTTCTTTTATAAGTACGTCTTCAGCACATAACTCAATTACATATGCACAAACGAGAGTCACAAATCATCAAGTCTGCTGGCGATTTGGAACTCCTGTTTGTGCAAAAAGATTTATTTTTGTCTTGGGCTTGACATACGGGTGTCTGAGATCGTGAAAGCGCATCCGCTTCATCCCGTGCCGCTGGATAAATTCCGGGAAATAGCTTGTCAGATGGTCAGGTCTCATCAAATTGCCTAACTCGTCTACAAAAACATATCCGTCATACTCGTAATTGTAGCAGTTGCCGCAGACCTGTTTGTTCAGCTCCTGCGCCGCCTTGACCTCCTTCGCTTCGTAGGAGCTGTAGGTGGTGGGTTTTACCCGCCCCCTGACGATGTCCAACCACTGAAACAGATAATCTGCAAAAGGCATATCGGAAGAAAGCTCTCCAACCTCCTGCGGCGGCTCAAATTTATTGCGGATTCGTGCAAGCTCAGCCTCCGTTTTTCTTTTGTTTCCCTTTTCGGGAAGTCCCGTGGATACATACTTAACATGCCGCTTGTTCCTATTATCATAATAGCTGAGCACCACATAGTAGTGCCCCTTTTTAATTTGCAAGTGTCCTAATACCATATTTCACAACACAGGACAGCTCGCACCGACAAGGCTATTCTACCTCGCCGGTGGAGTTCTTTCCATTGTACGATTTGTCCTGTCGTAACTACTGATAGTTCGAATCAGCGGGAATCTCTATCCCGTTCCCGTCTGCGCCGCCATTGCTCTAACAGCTTGATAACTGTATCGCAGACTTGCTTGTCCGTGTAGCTTTTATGAAAATACTTTCGGATATCTTCCCGCTTGAATTTGCACTGTTCCTGCTGATTCGGCTTTTGCTCTGCGAGGATTTCGTAAATGGCTTGGTCGTTCAGCACACCCTCCTGCGAAAGCTTTTTCAGTTTGATTGCCTGTGCGTGAGAAGGTATACAATCATTAAGTTCCATTGCGTTCAAAAGCACCCGCTGTTCGGATGACTCCAAGTAAGACAACTCCACCGCTGGATTAAAAGGGATTTTCCCATCGTCTACCATAGAGAGTAATTCAGGGATTAAGTAGGTTAAGCGGATATATCGGACTTGGTCTTTGCTTTCGCCTGCATCATCTGCTACTTTTTCTACGCTTAGCAACTTCTCTGCAACTTGCACAGAAGCTACACCCTGATGTTTTATCGCTTCTAATTTCATCTTATAAGCAAACGCTTTTTCGCTGGGCAAAATCGTTTCTCTTTGCAAATTGGCGTCCATCATTGAATCACCGCTTCGTCGTCGGACATCTCACGGACGATGACCGGCATCGTTTCGATCCCGAGCACCTGACACGCCGCCAATCTTCTGTGCCCGGAGATTAGCTCATACCCGCCATCCGGCAACGGTCGGGCAAGTACAGGTGATATATGCTCTAAGCGACTTGTTAATTCACTGATTTTTCGGTGATGGGCGAGGACAGTTTAGAGCATATTTCATTTCAAGGAGGTCTGTGCTATGGCAAAAGCCAAGATTGCGCTGCTGTATGAGAGGTTGAGCAGGGATGAGGACGATCTGGAAGATAAAATCAATACCATTATCGATGGGCGCAAGATGGTAAAGAATGCAAGCTATTTTGCGTTTACCGCAACGCCCAAAAATAAAACTCTGGAAATGTTCGGCAAGAAGAAGCGTTTGCCCGATGGCACAACAAAGCCAGAACCTCACTATGTTTACACTATGAATCATAACCACCCGTCAAACGGGTGGTTTGCACAAGGGCTATAAGCCCATGATACCGGCCAGCGTCTAAAGGCGCTGGCTTTCACATGCGTTCAAGCCTATTGCCTTTGTCTCTTTTGCCGCCCCTTAAAGGGCGTCTGTATTACTTGCTACCCTTAAAAGGGTCTTCGTATTCTTTGACACTTAGCTTATCCATTGCAATATCATGCTTTTCCTGGTCCTCCATGTATTTCTTTATCGTTGCTTCATTGAGTCCTACTGTGCTCACATAGTAGCCTTCTGCCCAGAAGTGCCTGTTCCCAAACTTGTACTTTAGGTTTGCATGTTTGTCGAACATCATTAGCGCACTTTTCCCTTTTAAGTATCCCATAAAACTTGACACGCTTTGCTTGGGTGGTATACTTAGAAGCAGATGCACGTGGTCTGGCATCATATGACCTTCCAAAATTTCTACTCCCTTATATTTACATAGCTGCCTGATTATTTCCCGTAAGCTGCCTTTATATTGGTTGTAGATTATTTTTCTCCTGTATTTTGGAACCATGACTATATGATACTTACACATCCATTTTGTATGGGACAGACTATTTGTTTGATTTGCCATTAAAATCACCTTTCTTGTTACAATAGGCCTGAACATCCTTATTGTACCTGACTGGTGATTTTTTGGTATAACCTTTTGTTTCCCACCCGCATAGCGGGTGGTTGTCTGTTTCGCTTCGCTCAACTGCCTAAAGGCATTAATGAAAAGCCGGAAGGTGTGCGCACACCTTCCGGCTTAACAGAATCGCCGTTTGTATATGTCCTCAAACATATACTAGAATTAGAATAATATAGACAGTGCGCAAAATTTGTCGAAATACGGCGCAGCTAAATAGTCTATCCTTTTTTCACGGGAATCCGGATGACGGTTCTCAGTTTTTCCGGAGCGGTCCGGCGCGGATCACCCAGATAGATTTCGTGGTGCCGGCGAGTATCGCTCAAATCCAAGACGTAGCCGTTTTCCAGGATGTATTTCTCCATCTTGGCCACAGTGGCCGGTTCGTCGTCATAGGGGCCGCAGTGCAGGCATTGTACACACAGGCCTTCTGTAAATCGTAGAAACCGCGCCTTACTGGTGTCCAGCTTTTTCTTGACAGCTGCTTCTTCTTTCACCCAATCGAAAACCTCCGGGGTCACAAATTCCGGCAGGCGAATCATGGAAACCCAGCAAAAGCCGTTCTTGTTGCCGTAATCCACGCCGGGAGCGCCGTTTTCCATCCACCAGAGCCCTTCCAGCGGCGGGACTACATAAGGAAAATATCCGTCGATGGCGCGACTCCCCATATGGCTCATTTTGATGGTGTAGGAAATGCTGTACAGCACCGACATGGCAGCAGCGTACTGTCCGTTTTCATCGTTGGGGTTTCCGGTTCCCTCCACCGTCACAAAAGCGATCTCCGGCACGTCGATAATAGAGGGAGCTTGTTTTGGCTGGTACAAATCCTTATACTCTTTTTTGTAATCAAACGGCACTTTATCCCGCCTTTCTACAAAATAGTATAAACTCCACCCGCAAAGGGGCAGAGTTCATAACAATTAAAATTCTATTTTCCAGTGAGCTGATCCATCAACTGGTAGCCTTTGTCTAGGTAGTTCCCGGTCGCTTTAGCGGTTGCCTCGGTGAACACATCCACGCCAGCCTCAGACTTTTCACTGTCGTAAATGAGATAAGGCACCGGGTCGGAGGAGTGGGTCTTGATGGCAAGAGGGGTGGGATGATCGGGCAAAATCATGATGCGGTGGGGGCCCATTTTGTTGAGAGCCGCCTTGACAGGCCCGAGAATCTTCTCGTCAATGATTTCGATGGAGCGAACCTTGTTTTGCACCTCACCCCGGTGGCCGCACTCGTCGGGAGCCTCCACGTGGACGTAAACCAGATCGTTATTCTCGAAAGCCTTGATGCAGGCTGCCGCTTTTCCGTCAAAGTTGGTGTCGATGTAGCCGGTGGCGCCCTCTACCTCGATGACGTCCATCTTGGCGAGAATGCCGATGCCCTTGATAAGGTCAACGGCGGAGATAACGGCGCCCTTGACGCCGTTTTTCACCTCAAATGCTTCAAGCTGCGCCTTTCTCCCCTGCCCCCAGAGCCACATGGAGTTGGCGGGGCGTTTGCCCCGGGCAACACGGGCCTGGTTAACGGGATGGTCTTTCAAAAGGTCGTAGCTTTTCTTCATCAGATCCAACAAAACGCCCGCTTTATCCGGGTCGGGCAGGTACTCGGTTACCTTGCGGCCAGAGATGTCGTGGGGAGGGGTCAGCTCGCCGATATCGGGGGAAGCGTTGTTCCAAACGAGACAGTGCCGGTAGCTGACGCCGGTGTAAAGGGAAATCCCTTCCGGGAGATGCTGCTGCAAAAATTTGATGAGCTCATCTGCTTCCTCGGTGGAGATATCGTCGGAACAGTAGTCCACCATGGTTTTGTCAGCGTAATTTTCCTCGTCGCTTAAAGTGACCAGGTTACAACGGATAGCGTAATCGTCGGGCTTTAAGTCGATGCCGATGGACGCGGCCTCCAGCGGGGAACGGCCGGTGTAGCAGTCGGCGGGGTTGTAGCCCATAGCGGAGAGATTTGCCACATCGCTGCCCGGTTTCATGCCGTCGGGAACGGTTTTTGCGAGTCCCACAAAACTCTTTTTTGCCAGAGCGTCCATGTTGGGCTTATTGGCCGCCTCCATAGGGGTTTTTCCGTTGAGCTCCGGCACGGGAGTGTCCGCCATGCCGTCGCAGAGCAAAACTAAGTATTTCATATCGCACCTCGATGAATAAGATAGATTTTCGGCCACCACAGACGGACAGTTTTCGCCCTTTATCGGCGGAAAGCCAGAATGTCACCCCGATGAGATCAAAATATGTACGCAGTATAAATACATCAGTTGTCCCATCGGAAACGCTATGTTTATCTTATCACACTCCCATTCCCCTTGTCAATGGAGCGCTCCCCATAAATCAAGGGGGTAAACCCCGCATTATTTGGTATCATTACCGAAAATCCCCGCCCTGTACAGGCGGGGATTTCAGCTACAGATCCAGCTTTTCAAAGGAACGGACAGCTTTTTTGTATGCGAGAAGGCTAAAAAGCAGGTAAAGCGCTATACCCACAGCCAGCAGAACGAGCTTTTCCAGCAAAAATTCGGGGTCGGGAGTGTCCAGGCGGTCGCGCACAAAGGGGACGGCGTGCGCGCAGACTTCCGACATAAGAATCAGGCATACCATCACGATGGTGCCCCGCAGGAAAGCGGTTCCCACCTTGGTCACGTCCCGATAATAGCAGGTGAAAAACACCAAGTTGAACGCTCCCAGCAGAATCAGCGCCACACCGAACAGGGCGATGTTTGCGTCCATCCCCACCTGATTGCCGGGAATGGGCATCATCTGCCGGATAACGGCGAAGGGTACGGCGAGAAGGCACTGGGCTGTTTCCAGCAGGATAACGAAAGTCATCCGGGCGGCTACCACGTCCTTCTTGGCTATGGGAAGGGTCATGGTGTAAAAAACGTCTTTATTTTCCCTGCCGTTCAGGCAGATAAAAAACACTGCCAGAGCCGTGTAGAAAAATATGAAATAATAAGGGTAGTTTGGAATCAGCAGCATGGCGGACAGGGCGAGAAATAAGGGAGCGGTCGGATGCATGGAAAGCAGGACTTCCTTTTTCAGCAATTCTTTCACGCTCTCCCCTCCTTTTCAATGTGGATAATAATAGACTCCAAATCGGCGTCAGCGCCGGATATCCCTGCTTTTGCGGCGTCTTCTTTGCGTATCAGGGCGGAATATCCGTGCTTTTCGGGCTTTGTGCCGATGAGGAAGG
>CABUOE010000096.1 GCA_902493155.1 uncultured Eubacteriales bacterium | reverse complement strand
TTCAGATCAACCCAGATGCTGTACTGCTCGATGTACATCAGGTCGAGGATCAGCTTATCCTTCGGCGTGGTGTTGTATTTTCCGAGGATTTGCGCGAGGCCGGTGAGCCCCGCTTTTACCTTCAGCCGGTACTTGAACTCCGGCAGGATTTCCACGTATTTTTCGGTGATTTCCACCTGTTCCGGGCGGGGGCCGACGATGCTCATCTCGCCCTTGAGGATGTTCAAAAACTGTGGCAGCTCGTCGATGCGAAGCTTGCGGAGCACTTTACCCACCTTGGTAATCCGGTCATCTCCTTCAGACGCAAGCCGCTTTTTATTTTTGTCCGCATCCACGATCATGGTGCGGAATTTTAACACGTTAAACTCTTTTCCGTCCTTGGTCACACGGGGCTGCTTAAAAAATACCGGGCCTCCGTCTTCCAGTTTGATGGCCAACGCTTCCAGCAGCATGATGGGGCTGGCAATAATGAGCCCGATGCCGGACACCAGAATATCGCAGGCGCGTTTCACCACGCTCTGCTCGAAGGTGAGGCCGGTGACGCGGGATTCCAGCACCGTCACGTCGTCCACCAAAGTATGGATGGAGTGTTTTGTGATGATGTCGGAAAGCTCCGGGGTGATGAAGGTCACTTTATCGTGCTGGTAACAGTATTCTAAAAGCCGTCTTTTGTCCACGTCGGCGATGGAATACAAAAACACCATCTGATTTTCGAGAATCATCTGCTCCAGCGTCTCGTCCTGCACGTTGACGAGAGAGGTAATTTCGTACTGCTTTTTGTATTTGTTGATTTTGGCGACGAAGTTCACAAGCCCTTCTTTATCGCCGTAAACCACCAGCACCTTTGCCGGCGGATTGATTTCAAAATACCAGTAATTGCCCAGAGAGGCAAAAATGTTGATCATGATAATCTGCAAAATCACGATTCCCACAAGCGCGAACAAATCGTGCCAGAAATTGACGTTGGGGAAGTTGATGCGCATGATGCTGAGTTCAAAATACGCAATGACGTCGGTGACAAAGGTGGCAAGGAAAACCGAATAAACGATCTCCTTGGTTTTTTTGATGCCGATGGCAAACCCGCCGTATATCTTTATGAGGCAGAGCCCCGCGATGACAAAGGTGGACATAGAGATACCGGCTGTCCGGGAAAACCGGAACAGCTCCGGCTCAACAAGGCCGAACAATCCAAAAAATATGACAAACAAAACGACGAACAGCAACGCCTTAAATCCCAGCAGGAAGGTGCGTTCCAGTTTTTTGACAAAATGCTTTACCATAAAAATGGTCCTCCTTGTTTTCAGAAGCCCCGAAAGAATAATCTTTAAAGAACGTCCGATGAAAACTAAAATTAGCCGTTCGCTCATTATACCATAATTCGGCAGGATATGCAATCTTTTTACAGTCTTTAAGCAGCTCTCCGACATGGCAAAAGCGCCAAAGCGGCGCTTTTTCGTTTTTCCCGATTCCGCGGGTCGATGATAAAATTCAGTATACCATATACCGCTCTAATTTTCCAGCCCTGTTTCGACAAAAGATTCCCTGGTCGAGCTTTCTTCCTCCCAAGGCTCCAGCGGTTCCGAGGCGATTTGCCGGGCAAAGGCGTCGCAGTTTACATCGGCGTTTAGATGCTCCTGCCAATAGTGATAGGCCGCTTCGCCCTTCTTGGTAATATTTTCCTTGCTGATGCGGCACAGGCCTTCCAGCACGGTTTTTAATTGTTCCGTCGTAATGTCCGGCGGCATCAGCATGCCGTTTTGATTGTTGACCACATCTCTGACGCCGTCCACCTCGGTGGCCACGACAAAAATCCGGTTGGCCATGGCTTCCATCATGGCGGTGGGGACGCTCTCAGAAATGCTGACGCTGACAAAAGCGTCCACGTAGGTATCTCGGTAAAATTCGTAGATTTCCTCATGACTGAGCTTTCCGAAAAATTTATAGCGGATTCCCGTTTTGCTGCCCAGCTTTTCCTTAGCGTATTGAATGAGATCGTTTTTCTTAGCGCCGCTTCCGATGTGATCCCATTCGATACAGCCGTGTTCCACCTGGCTTAAGGCGTCTACCAGAAGGGAAAGCCGTTTGTCATCTTCGATCTGGCTACAGCTCACAATACGGATGTAGTATTCCTCCAGGGGTTCCACGAATCCCCGTTCCTGTCCACGGACTCCCATGGGTGCCAGCTGGAACAGGCTGGGGTCGCAGTCCGGGGTGGTGAATTTTTGTAAATACCGTTCCCGACAGCGCTCGCTGGTGAAGTAAATACCGTCGATGGAATGGTTGACGATGTAATTGAGAGTGTCCCGGCGGCGGTGGGTCTGGGGGTTATACATATTGGCATTATGGCAGCGGGTAACGACTTTGATGCCGTTTTCGCAGTATTCCTTGAGGCAGCAGAGGCCGTAGACATAGTTGTTGAGGTTTGCGCTGTAGATGGTCAGCGGCTTTTCCTGCTCGAAAAATTCCAACGTGCGGACATAATCGTACATCAGCTTGCTTTCCACTAAGGCCCCGAGGGTATGCTTTCGGTACTTTTTGTTCCAGACGCCCCGTTCTTTCGCTTGGGCTTTTTCCTCGGCGTATCCGTGGCTCAAAAGGCACTGGATCTTATAAAATAGCCGCTTGAGGCCCCCTGTTTTCTCCGCCGGACGGGAAAAAGTCACTTCTTTTGGAAGCGCCCGGGTCATCAGCCGATCAGTGTCGGTGGTGATGACATGGACGTTGTAATACCGCGTCAGGTATTCGATTTCGGTTTCCAGATAGCTTTCCTGCGCGCCGCAGGGATAGTGTTCCGTCACCAACAGCAAATTCTGATCCTTCGACATGGTTTCCCCCTCCAAAAAATTCGTATATCTAAACTTGCCTGGAGTCTTAGTCCCAAAAAGCAATTCAATCAAATAGTTTGTCTATATGATAGCACAATTCTGTCATTTTTTAAAGGATTTTCCAATTATTTTACTGATTTGACGATGATTTGTCGTTCCAAATGCACTGAGTAGATAATGCACTCTTGGATTCCTTTGGGAAACACCCGCCGGAGCGCCCGCCTGTAAAGGGATAACTGTCCCGCATAGCGCTCCACTAAAACTGCTGGATCGGAAACCACATCGGTTTTGAAATCGATGATAACGCCCTTGCCGTTTTCATCCAGCACACAGTCGGCGATACCCTGGATGAGGATCTGAGAACTTCCTTCGTAACCCGCCTCGTCCGCCGCCACTGAATCGAAAAACTTGTATTCCCGCAGCACCCGGTCTGCCTTTAAAATCCGGTCCATCAGCGGAGATTCCAAAAAGGTGCGGAGTTTTTGCACATCCACCGCATCCCGCTCGGTAGGAGTGAGATATCTTCGTTCGGTAAGACGGTCCAGTTCTCCCTGAGCGTTCTGTCTGCCCGCCTCAAAATCGATAAATTGCAGCACTCGGTGGAAGATACTTCCCTTCTGGGCGGGGGTAAAGCCCTGCTCCGACAAAAATTGGGGGGCGGAAAGGCGGACGTTTTCGCTGTCGGGATGGGTGATCTCGGTGACCGACAACTTGGCGGGGATGACGGTGTCTAAACGATGCGGATAAGAGTAGTATATCCGTTCCCGGAGCTTTTCCAGCATTTCGGGGTCCGGTTTTACAGAAATTTCATCGAGGGCGACTTCCAGTTCTTCCCGTTCCACCGGGCTGAGAAGCTCAATGGGACAGTTCTCCTGTTCCGCGACAGAAATCCCGTACTTTTCCCGAATACCCCGTAGGGCCGGATGAGGTAGAAAGGCCGCCAGCAGCCAATCGGAATAGCTCAAAGCCTTGGCTGCCGCGTAAGGGTGAATATTCCCTTCTCCGTCCAAATCCGTCTCCGTTTTCCGAAGCTTTTTATCCAACGCTTCTTCGGTGACGTTTAAAATCAGCTTTTCCTTGGCTCTGGTCATGGCCACATACAAAAGGCGCATTTCCTCAGACAAAAGGTTTTGCTGCTCATAGTTTTTCACGGCGAGATAGGGCATCGTGTCATACCGCAGAAGCTTGTCCCGGTCGATGAACTTGAGCCCCAGTCCCAGTTCGGTATCCATGACCACATCTCCGTTTAAGTCCATTACATTGTGCTTTTTGGAGCAGTTGGCCACGATGACAACAGGGAATTCCAATCCCTTCGATTTGTGGATGGTCATAATTCGCACCGACTGAGCCGCCTCGTTTACAGGATTTGCCACCTCGAAGTCCTTTCCATTTTCCATGAGGTAATCGATGTAGGAGACAAAGCCGCTTAATTCCCCGCTGCCGCCCGCCTCAAAGTCGAGGGCGTATTTTAAGAGCAGCTTCAGGTTGGCCTCCCGCTCGGAAGGCCCAGCGAAGCTGGACATGACTTCGATAAAATCGGTGGTGTCGTAGATGTACTGAATGAGCTTTTGGAGGTTCATTACAGCGCTTTTTTCCCGCAGCAGGTGAAAGGTGCGGATAAAATCTCGGGCTTTCCGCCTGCCCCGATCCGCTTCTAATAGCAGAGAGGCGTACAGGCTTTTCCCCGGATGGTAGACAAAAAGCGCCCCCAGTTCGTCGCAGCTGAAGCTGAACATGGGCGACAGCAAAACCGCCGCCATGGGGATGTCCAGCATAGGATTGTCGAGAACCTTTAAAAGGCTCACCATCACCGACACTTCCCGAGAGGTAAAGTACCCCGACGAAGCTCCCAACACCGCGTCCACTCCCTCTTCTTTAAGGGCGGCGGCAAATATGGCGTCGGTGTCTCTGGCGCTCCGTAAAAGGATGACGAAATCCCCGCCCCGGCAGGGCCGGAGAACGCCGTTTTCGGTCACCGGCATCCCGTCGCGGAGCATTTTTCCAATCTGGCGGGCGGTTTCCCGCGCTTCTATGACCAGCCGATGTTCGTCGGTCTCCTCTTTGTTCACATGGATAAGCTGGAGGGCTGTTTCCGGCGGCAGCCCCGGCACATCGGGGTAAATGGCTCCGCAGTTTAACCGCTCCTGCTCGTTATAGGTCACGTTCCCCAGTTCTCTCGTCATCAGCTTCTCGAACACGGCGTTGACGCCGCTTGTGACGCCTTCCCGGCTCCGGAAGTTTTTGGACAGGGAGATAAAAGCGGGATAATGCACCCCGTCGTAAGGGGAAAAAGCCTCTTTTTTTTCCATAAATACCGCCGGGTCGGCGTTTCGAAAGCGGTAGATGCTCTGCTTTAAGTCGCCCACCAGGAAGAGATTCTCCCCGTTTCGGGAAATGCAGCGGAATATGAGATCCTGGAGCCGATTGGTATCCTGGTATTCGTCCAGCAAAATTTCCTCAAACTGGGCGGAAAATTCCTCCGCAAACGAAGTTGGGTTTCCATCCTCGTCGGAGACGAGCTGCAAAGTCAGGTAGGCAAAATCGTTAAAATCCCCGATGTTCAGTTCCTGCTTTTCGGCATCGAGGGCCTGATAAAACTTTTTTGTCAGGTCAAATAGGGCTTCCACCAACGGGGCCTGCGCTTGCAAATCAGCTAAATAATCCGCATTCCCGCAGGGGAGGAGTTTACGAAAGCCCTTCACTTCTTCCTTCACCATGTCGCGCAGGGCGTTAAAACGCTCCTTCACCGTAGGGTCGCTGTCCTTTGGCGCACGGGAAAGCTTTGTAAAGGAGAATTCCTTCAGCGCCTCGTAAATGCCGTCCCACTGACCGGCCTCACAGGCCCCGGACAGTTTTTCCAGCTGTCCGAGGTCGCTGAGACATGCGGGAGCGTAGGCGCTTAAAAGTCCCTCGTCCGCTTCCAGGACAAAAAGCGCCCGTTTCGCCACTTGCTGGCAATAGTTCACACCCTGGGACACCTTTTGCATAAGCTGCCTGCCCCAGGCCGTCTCCTCCACCGGAGCGACGCTTTGGTAACGGATAAGCTGCTCCTCCATCCACTGAAAAGGGAATGGGAGGGAGCGAATTTTATCGTAGAGCTTCAGCATCTCGGCCTTGAGGCGATTGTCGTTTTCCTCGCCAAAGTACCGCACCAGCCGGATAAAATTCTCCTCTTTTAATCCGTACTGCTGCTCTAACAAATCTTCCAGCACCTCGTCTCGGAGGCGCCCCAAAAGGGTCTCGTCCGCCACCCGCAGGGAGGGAGAAACCCCCAGTTGTTCGAAATTTTCCCGGACGACCGAGCCGAAGAAGGAATCGATGGTGCAAATCTGCGCCCGCTCTAAAAGCAGCATCTGATGCTGCAAAAAGCCGTCGGCAGGGTTCTCCCGCAGCAGTTCCCGCAGGCGAGCTGCCACCCGTTCCCGCATTTCCGCCGCGGCCGCTTTGGTGAAGGTGACCACGAGAAAACGGTCGGCGTCCACCGGATTTTCCCGGTCGGTGATCCGGCGGATGAGCCGTTCTACCAGCACTGCTGTTTTGCCGCTTCCCGCCGCAGCCGACACCAAAACCGAACCGCCCCGCGCTTCAATGGCGTGCAGCTGGTCCTCTGTCCACATTCTGCCCATCAGGGTTCCTCCTTTCGTCGAGATTTTATTGACTATCTGGCGTTCCAATCACGTCTTCCATGGTTCTTTTCGGCACCGGACGGCATCCGTCCGACGGCTCGTGGCCGCAAATCGCCCGGTAATCGCAATAGGAGCAGGGCGGGCTCATCCCCGCCTGGATGGGATTGGGGGCAATCTCGCCCCGATAGAGTCCCTCGCCCATCTGCGCCACTAAACTTTCGGTGTAAGCTTCCAGCGCCGCAAATTCCTTGAGGGTCGCCAAATATTTCCCCTTAAGACCGGTTTTTCCCTGGGACACCGGGATAAATTTCCCGTTTAGGTCCCTTTCCATGGCGCAGAGGACCTGCTCGTCGTTTAATAGCAGTCCGCTCATGGCATAGCTTTTTTGCTCCGCCTGTTTTTGAGCCTCTTCGGTGGCGTCCCGCTCCAGAGTGGGCTTGGGATTCCCCGCCGGCATATAGAGGATGCCCGCCGGGCAGACATTCCTATATTTGTCGTTTTGGGTGCGCCAAATGGCAAAAAGGTAGAGGAGCATCTGAAGGTTTAACCCTTCCGCCATTTTGCTCACGTCGAATTCCTTGCCGCCGGACTTGTAGTCGATGATGCGGACGAAGCTTTCCTCCCCCATAGTGTACAAGTCCACTCGATCCACTTTGCCGGAAACCGTCACAGCGTGGGTCTCGTCCACCAGAACATGGAGGGGAAAAACCTTACCGTTTTCCCGAATGGGCTCTTCCAGCCCCACCACCTTAAATTCCGTCTGGGCAAACTCCTCCCGAAGGGAAGAAAAAATCCGGTAAAGGGTGTTCCGAAGCCGCCGATAGAAGTAAAGGAATTTCTGGGGTTTCTCTCCCTCGCCGCCCATGACCCGGTTTAGATACTCTTTTAAGTAGCGGTCAATTTGTTTTTGCAGCTCTTCATCGCTGATATGCACCACGTCGCACTGTTCCAGGATGCGGTTTAGGAGATAATGGATGACGTTCCCCCTGTTTAAGGGATTGAGCTCCGCCTTCTGAGGCGTGTTGAGCCCTAGCCCATACCGACAGAAATACTGGAACCGGCAGGTGTAATATCGCTCGATTTGAGACGGGGAAACCGCCGCTACACGGTGAAACAGGGAGGATAGTTTGTCCTGTTCCCGCACCGCAAAATGCTGTTCTTGCCTGTTGGCCGAAAGCTCCAATTTCCGCCGCAGTTCCCGTTTAGCTGTGAGGGGACGGCTGAACAGCTCTCCGCAAAGGGACCGGTCGATGAGATTCATCCCCTCTTTGCGTACCGCCTGCTGAAGCTTTCTCAGCTTGTCCCGATAGAGCGCGTCCCCTCCGAGAAACTCCCGCACTGTGGCGTGAAAAATGGCGTCCTCATGGGAAACAGCGCCTTTTCTTCGACCGCTTCCCGCTTTTGCCGCCTGCTGGAAGGCGGTGGAAAGGTTCCGGCAAAAAAAATCCCGCCCAAAATCCTTCTGGTAGCGCACCGGCGTACCGGGAAAAATCGCCGCAAAGCCGGTGACCAGCGCAGAGGGATATTTTTCTCGTCCGCTGATATCCCCCTGGGAAAAGGTCAAAATGAGCCGCTCCGACGGTGAAGTGAGGGCCTTATAGGTCACAAACCGCTCGTCGATGAGCTTTTGCTCGGTGAAATTCGAAAGTTCTAAGCCCCCGGCAGCAAGCTCCT
>CABUOE010000095.1 GCA_902493155.1 uncultured Eubacteriales bacterium | reverse complement strand
TGCTGGATGCTCTTGCGGACAAGCACAATATGATTGTAACTATGGAAGAAAATGTACTTCGGGGCGGTTTTGGCGAAGCCGTATCTGATTATTATATGACGAAGGGACTGCCTGTATTTGTCAAACACGTGGGCATCCCGGATGTATTTGTGGAGCATGGCAATGTGGCCCAACTGAAGACTTCTATGGGCATGGATGCCTGGGCCATATCCGCAAAGATTTTATCTGAGGTATTATTATGAAAAAAAGACTGGATGTGCTCTTAGTGGAACGCCGTCTGGCGGACTCCCGGGAAAAGGCCAAGGCCATGATTATGGCAGGAGAGGTCTTTGTAAACGGCGAAAAGGTCGATAAAGCAGGGGCCAGCATTCCTGCTGATGCGCAGATTAAAGTCACCGGAAACGCCCTGCCTTACGTAAGCCGGGGCGGCCTTAAGCTGGAAAAGGCCATGAACGCCCATCACATCGACTTAAACGGCGCTGTCTGCGCCGACATCGGCGCCTCTACCGGCGGGTTTACCGACTGTATGCTCCAAAACGGGGCCAAAAAGGTCTACGCCATCGACGTGGGCTACGGTCAGCTCGCCTGGAAGCTTCGCACCGATGAGCGGGTGGTAAATTTAGAGCGCACCAATATCCGCTACGTCACCGAGGAGCAGATTCCCGACCCCTTGGACTTCGGTTCCATCGACGTGAGCTTTATTTCCCTGACGCTGGTTCTGCCGGTGCTCTATAAGCTCCTCCGGGACGGCGGGCAGGGCGTTTGCCTCGTCAAGCCCCAGTTTGAAGCGGGGAAGGGCAAGGTCGGCAAAAAAGGCGTCGTCCGGGAGCCGGAAATCCACCTGGAAGTGCTCGAAAAAATCTACGATTTCTGCGGCGAGATTGGGCTTTGCATCAAAGGCATCCATTTTTCGCCCATCAAGGGCCCAGAGGGGAATATCGAGTACCTTTATTATTTCGAGAAGTCTCCGGAGGCTACTTCCTTTTCCAAAGACGACCTGAAAGCGCTGGTTCAGGAGTCCCACGAGGCGCTGGACGGAAAAACGAAAGAAAACGGAGCGGATTGACCGCAAACTATAGAATCGACGGGCTTTGCCCGAAAAAGAAAGCTGGTGGACCTTGTGAAACTGCTGTTGATGCCCAACTTAGACAAGAAAAACGTCGTCGAGTGTGTGCGGCAGGTCTGCGATCTGCTGTCCCCGAAGGCCGAGCTTTGGATGGCCGAGACAAAACGGGAGCATTTCCCCGGCTGCCAGGGATTGCGGTTCGGCAAATTTGACGACCTGCTCCGAGCGTGCGATTTCTGCATCGCCATCGGCGGCGACGGCACCATCATCCACACCGCCAAGCATGCCGTCTTGCTGGATAAGCCGGTGCTGGGAATCAATCTGGGACGACTGGGCTTTTTGGCGACGCTGGAAATGGGAGAATTGGAGCTTTTACACAAGCTGGAAACCGGCGACTATACGGTGGAGGAACGGATGATGCTGTCCGTTGTCCACCGGAGCAAAAACGGAGAACAAATCTATCGCGCCCTCAACGACGCGGTGCTGTCTAAAGGGGCACTGGCCCGGATGATCGACCTGAATATCTCCTGCAAGGGCAAGGGCGTGGGCTCCTACCGGGCCGACGGGGCGATTTTCTCCACCCCCACCGGCTCCACCGCCTACAGCCTGTCTGCGGGAGGTCCCGTCATCGACCCCACCATCGACTGCATCACATTAACGCCCGTGGCGCCCCATTCGCCTTTTGGACGCACCATTATCTTCAACGAACAAAGCGTCATTTCGGTCACGCCCGCCCGCCCGGAGCAGGAAATTTACCTGACGGTGGACGGAGAGCAGGGAATTCCCATCGAACTGGGGGATCAAGTGCTGATCTCCAAGAGCAAAACAAGTGTAAAGCTTATTAACTTGACAGGTAAATTGTTCTACCAGGTGCTCAACGAAAAGCTGATCTGTGGGAGCGAATGGCAGACACGGCCCAGCAAATAAGAGGATAAACCCAATTTTTAGGAAAAGAGCGATAAACGGCATTGGATTGAGGGAGGTATTTAATTTTGAAAGCGCTGAGACTGCAAAAAATCGTCGAACTGGTGGAGAAAAACGAGGTATACACCCAGGACGATATTCTAAAACTGCTGGCGGAAGAGGGAATAGCCACCACTCAGGCTACTATTTCGCGGGACATCAAGGAATTAAACCTAGTCAAGGCCATCACCGAAGACGGCAAATACAAGTACACCACTGCCCGGAAGCAGCAAAACCACAGCATGGAAAAGAAGTACCGGGCCGTCTTTATGGAGTCCATCATCGAGGTGGACTACGCTCTCAATACAGTGGTCATCCGCTGCCACACCGGCATGGCCAACGCCGCCTGCGCCGCTCTGGACACCATGGACTTTCAGGGCATCGTCGGCACCCTCGCCGGCGACGATACGATTTTTATCCTCATGCGCACCGAAGTCCTGGCGGAAACCCTTTGTAACGAAGTCAAATCCATGCTCCTGTAGTAATCCGCCGGCAAAAGGGGACACATTTGAATGAGTGTTCCTTTTCCGAAAACCGGTCAACCTCTCCAGAAAGGAATGTTGATTTTCATGCTTCAGTCGTTATACATCGAAAACCTGGCGGTCATCGAAAAAGCCTGCATTGACTTCGATGGGGGCTTTACCGTCTTTACCGGCGAGACTGGGGCCGGAAAGTCCATCGTCATCGACGCCATCAACGCCTGCCTCGGCCAGCGGGCCAGCCGGGAGATCGTCCGCACCGGAGCGGAAAAATCTTCGGTTTTGGCGATTTTTGCAGGCATCCCTCAAACCGTCCTTGCCCTTCTTCGGGAAAACGGTTATGAACCGGAGGAAGGGGAGCTTTCTATTGCCCGGGAAATTTACCGGGACGGCCGCAGTACAGCAAAAATCTGCGGCAAACCCGCCACTGTTTCCTTCCTAAAAGAAGTGGGGACGGGGCTTGTGAACATCCACGGCCAGCATGACAACCAGATTCTCCTAAACCCCGACCGGCATCTGAGCATCATCGACGATTACGGCGAGCTGGGGGAAGAGATCGCCGCCTATCGGGGGGAGTACCAGCTTCTCAAGGACGATATCCGTGCCCTCCGGGCTCTCACCATGGACGAAAACGACAAGCGCCGCCGCATCGATACGTTGACTTACCAAATCGATGAAATCGCCGCCGCGCGGCTGAAGCCCGGGCTCGAAGAAGCGCTGGAGGAACGCTCCCACTTTTTTAGAAGCGGCGAAAAGATCACAGGGGCGTTAAGCGTCGCCTGCGGAGCACTGCTGGGCGACGAGGAGGACACCCAAGGGGCCTGTGATTTGATGCAGACAGCAAAAGCGGCCTTAGCGGAAGTTTCCGACTTCCCGGAATTTCAGAAAGCCGCCGGGCTTTTGGAAACGCTGGCCCTCGACCTCAACGAGACCGCATCCGCCCTCAAAGAACAGCTCAATGGAATGGAATACGACCCCCGGGAAGCGGACCAGGTAGAGCGGCACTTGAGCGAAATCCACCGCCTTAAGGCCAAGTACGGCAGCACCATCGAAGAGGTGATCGCCTACGGAGACAGGGCCAAGGACGAGCTTCACCGCATCGAGAGCGCCGAGGAGGAACTGAAGAAAGTAAACGCCAGAGCCCTCAAGCAAAAGGAAAAGGTGGCGTCTTTCGCCGCTGCCCTCACTGAAAAGCGTCGGGAGGCGGCGAAGCGGTTTGTTCAGAAAGTCCAGGAGGAAGCCCGATTTCTCGAAATGCCGAATCTGAAACTGGAGGCCCGGTTCACCCCCTGCAAAATCGGCGCAAACGGCGACCACCTGATGGAACTGCTTATATCGGCAAACGCCGGGGAGCCGCCCAAACCCATCGCTAAAATCGCGTCGGGCGGCGAACTTTCGAGGGTCATGCTGGCCATGAAAAGCGCTTTGGCCGACAAAGACCAGATCGGCACTTTGATTTTTGACGAGGTAGATACCGGCGTCAGCGGCAAGGCCGCCCAGAAAATCGGCTTAAAGCTCAAGGAAGTGGCCCGGACCAGGCAGGTGCTTTGCGTCACCCATTCAGCCCAGGTTGCGGCATTGGGGGACAACCATCTCCTCATCGAAAAACGGATGGCGGAGGGCCGCACCTTTACCGGGGTGACGCCCTTGAGCGACGAGGACCGGGTACGGGAGATTGCACGCATCATCTCCACCGACCGGGTCACCGACCTGATGCTTCAAAACGCCGCCAGTATGCTGGAGGATGGCAAAAATCCCGTTTATTAGCGGGGCAAACGACAAAACATCGTACAGAAACAAACCCCACAGGGTATTTCGCCCTATGGGGTTTTATATTCTTGCAATTTTCACTCCCGGATGAACAGCACACCCAAAGTACTCTCTCCGCAGTGGTTTGATATGGTGCAGCTGGCGTCGGTATCGAGGATTTCACCAAAGTTCTGGCACTCCCGGACGGTTTTTTCCGCCAGAGCGAGGGTATCTGCCGGGCAGGCGGTGTGGGTGATAAAAATGCGCTTGAGACGCAGATCATCCCGTCCGCCAATCTTGTCCTTAATGTACTTGACCATGCAGTCGTCAAAGCTTCCCCGGTACTTTTTGCCCACTTCCATTTTGCCGTCTTTGACTAAGATCATCGGCCGCAGGTGCAGCACATTGGCTCCCATGGCGACTAAACTGGAGCAGCGGCCGCCTTTTGCAAGGTAGTCCAGCCGGTTGATGATAAAGCTCGCCTCCACCTTTGGGATCAACCGGTCGATTTCCAAGGTAATCTCGTCGGCGTCCATGCCGTTTTGGGCCATTTCACAGGCTTCCAGCACCAGAAGTCCCGTTCCGGTGGACAGGTTCCGGCTGTCGATGGGGTAGACCCCGCCGATCTCCTGAGCTGCTACCAGCGCGTTCTGATGGGCACTGGAAAACTCAGAACTGATGTTAAAGTGGATGATTTCGTCGCAGTCCTCTTTGAGTTTGGAGAAAAACTCCAGATAGTCGCCCACCGAAGGAGCGGCAGTTTTAGGCAAAGTCCCTGTTTTTGCCACATAAGCGTAAATATCGCTGGGAGTGACGGTGACGCCGTCCTGGAAGGACTCATCTCCCATATTGATGTAGAGAGGTACAGTGTCTACCGCGTATTTTTCCATCAGTTCTTTCGAAAGATCGATGGTGCTGTCTCCTGTGATTTTGATGCGGCTCATGAATCCCGCTCCTTTCGATTTTCGGCCCCATTGAGGCGTTTTTCCTGTAACATATTGTATCACATCGCGTCCAGCGCCGCAAGAGGGCGGAGGATTTTCAAAACTTGCATTATTTTTTCATCTATGATATACTAACTCTAATTCTATGTCCTGGGAGGGAAGACCCCTCCTGAATTTTCGACAATCAAAAAGGAGCTGAACCACTTTTGGACGACCCGTACCTTTATATTTTACTCGTCATCCTTATCTGTCTGTCGGCCTTTTTCTCGGCCACAGAAACCGCTTTTTCCAGCGTGAGCAAAATGCGCCTCAAGCATTACGCCAGCACCGGAGACAAGCGGGCCGAAAAAGCCCTCTCCATCATCGACCGGTTTGACGACGCTTTGTCGGCCATTCTCATCGGCAATAACATTGTAAACATCGCTTCCGCATCCATCGGAACTGTCATTTTTACCGACCTTATCGGCGGAAAATGGGGCCCCGGCGTTTCCACCCTGGTCATGACGCTTTTAGTCCTCTGCTTCGGTGAAATCCTCCCGAAAACCTATGCCAAGGAAAACGCAGAGAACGTTTCCATCCGAGTAGCGGGGATCCTGAGCGCCATCATGACCCTGTTTAAGCCGCTCATCTGGGTGTTTGTCCAGATCAAGCGGGGCGTCATGAAGCTTTTCAAATCCAAGGAGAACCTGCCGACCGTAACAGAAGAAGAGCTGAAATACATCATCGAGGAAATCGAGGACGAAGGCGTTTTGGAGCAGCACGAAAGCGAGCTTATCCAGTCGGCGCTGGAGTTTAATGATATCACTGTCAGCGAAATCCTCACTCATCGGGTGGATGTCGTCTCGGTGGAGGTAAACGAGGATATCGAGGCGGTAAAGAACATCTTTCTCACCGAACGTTTTTCCCGTCTGCCCGTCTACGACAAAAACATCGACAATGTTTTAGGCATCATCAGCGACAAGGACTTTTTCCGGGAATACCTGAAAAACCCCAAATTTAACCTAAATGATATTGTGCAGGAAACCCTGTTCGTGCCTCCGAAAAAACACATTTCCGCCCTTTTAAAAGAGCTTCAGCGGACAAAATCCCAGATTGCCATTGTCACCGACCAGTACGGCGGCACTTTGGGTATCATCACCCTGGAGGACATCTTGGAGGAGCTGGTGGGCGAAATCTGGGACGAGGATGAGGACATCATCCAGGAGTTTTCCCAGCTCTCCGAAGGCCGGTACTTAGTCAGCGGCGACATGAAGGTAGACGACATGGTGGAACAGATTGCCCCCGAGGACATCCAGCAGTATGAGGACAACACCTCTACCGTAGGCGGCTGGGTGCTGGACGAAATCGAACACCTGCCCGAAGCAGAGGAAGTGTGTAAAATTGGCCGCTTCCAAATTACCGTTAAGGAAATCGAGGAACAGCGGATTAAACAAGTAGAAGTGGTGGTTTTGCCAGAACTGGAAAACGAGGATGAAAATTCCCGTTAAAAATTTGCCGAGGCTTGGAGAATTTTGGCTCCAAGTCTCGTTTTATTTTCAGACAGCAAGGTTTTGACGTTTGCCCGCAGCCTATGATCGGTGGTGGTGGGCCTCTCCTTCTGCAAAGCAATTTTCGGACCCAAAGGGGAAGGAAAACCTTGTTCGCAGGGAAATACCATTTCTTTTCTGAAAAATATGGTAATTCCCGTCAAGATATGGTAGAATGAGGACTGGAAATATTCCTTCAAACGAACAGCGGAGCCTTCCGCTTTTCGTTTTTCATCTTACATATAAGGAGTGTCGCCCGCATGGATCTCAACCGGAGAAACGTGAAAAAAATCCTGCTCATCATTGCCTTTGCCATTGTGCTGTTTTTAGGGTTGCAGAACATCGACAACATCTACACCTTCTGCAAGGTGGTGTTTTCGCTTTTGTCCCCGTTTTTGATGGGGCTTTGTATCGCGTTTATCCTCAATGTGCCCATGAAATTTATCGAGGAAAAGTTTTTCCGCCTGGGCGGCAAGCATGATAAGCTGGTCCGGAAACTGAAGCGGCCTTTGAGCCTTGTCTTGACCATCATCTTTGTGCTGGCGCTGATTTTCTTTGTCATGTTCATCATCATTCCCGAACTGGGGAACACCTTTGATATCCTTCAGAAAAACATCCCGGTCTATATCGGAAAAATTAACTCCTGGATCACCGAACTGCTCGTAAAATTCCCGGAGCTGGAAAACTGGATTTCCACCATCACCATCGACTGGAATAAGCTGGGCGACACAGCCTTCAGCTTTTTGAAAAGCGGCGCAGGCAGCGTCCTTAACTCCACCGTCAGCGCCGCCACCAGCGTCATCAGCGGGGTTGTGAACTTCTTCCTGGGCGCAGTTTTCGCCTGCTATGTCCTGCTGCAAAAGGAAAAGCTGGCCCGGCAGGTCAAGCAGATCCTTTACGCCTTTATCCCCGAGAAAAAGGCCGATGAGGCTTCCCTCAAGCCCTCCTCCCACCGGGTGGACAAATTCCTCACGATTTGCAGCTTGGCTAACCGTACCTTTTCCAACTTCATTTCGGGGCAATGCACCGAGGCGGTCATCCTGGGCCTGATGTTTTTCGTCTCTTTGAGCGTTTTTCAGTTCAAATATGCTTTGATGATCAGCGTCATGACGGCGTTTTTCGCCCTGATTCCCATTTTCGGCGCCATTATCTCAATGTTTATCGGCGCCTTTTTGATCCTCATGGCCGGCGGCCCTATACAGGCGCTCTGGTTCATCGTTTTGTTCCAGGTGGTTCAGCAGATTGAAGGCAACTTCATCTACCCCCATGTGGTAGGCAATTCGGTGGGGCTTCCTTCTATCTGGGTGCTGGTGGCTGTTACTTTAGGCGGCAGCACCATGGGTGTTATCGGCATGCTCATCAACATTCCGCTGTTCTCGGTCATCTACGCTCTCATCAAAGGAGCGGTGGGCGAAC
>CABUOE010000094.1 GCA_902493155.1 uncultured Eubacteriales bacterium | reverse complement strand
GCGGCGGATGAATCCGCCTACAAATTCCTGCGGAATTTGCGGATGTGGTATAATATCCACAAATGGCATACAAAGTATGCCATGCGCCAACGGCGCAAAGTTTTGTGTTGCAAAACTTTTTTGTGGATGATTATCACCATAGCAAAACGGCTAAAGCCGTTTTGTGCCGCTGAAAGCGGCATTCAAGCCCAATAGGGCTTGAAGATATGGTATAATAACCTCACGGCGTGGGCCGAAGCCTGAGAGAACATTTTATCACAGCATCCCCAAATGCTGGACGCGGCAGGGCAGAAAAATAAACTTTCGCGCCTCATCGGGAACTATTTTTAGCAAAGTTGCCGAATTGTATCAGGAGAGGAGATTTTTCGCGGAAAATCCCGGAAATCTCTTGCATTTTTTCAAATGCTATGGTAATATATATAAGATATTGTTCCGCTTGAGGAAATTTGACTCAAGTGGGGATTAATGTTTAACATTAAAGCGGGCAGTCCTCTGCACAGGCTGAAGCCTTGGATGCACGAATGTCTGAAAACTAGGAGGAAAACAATGGACGCATTAAAATTGATCAGCCAGTCCAGCATGAAGGCCGACAGCCCCAAACTGCAGGTTGGTGACTACGTCAGAGTCTCTGTTAAAATTCGCGAGGGAGACAAAGAAAGACTCCAGGCTTTTGAGGGAACTATCATCTCGATGAAGCACGGCGGCATCTCCGAGACCTTTACGGTGAGACGTATCGCTCACGGTGTTGGTATCGAAAGAGTGTTCCCGGTACATTCTCCCAACGTTGTTACGGTTGACGTTCTCCGTCATGGCCGTGTCAGACGTGCAAAACTCTACTACCTGCGCAACAGAGTTGGTAAGGCTGCTAGAGTTAAAGAGAAAATTGTATAAGCACACGAGGAAAGGGGCGGTAACGTCCCTTTTTCTGCTATATTGAGCAAACTTCAGATGGGTTAGGAAAGCGGGTGAGCAAAGGTGGACGATCCAAAAAAACGGGAATCTGCGTGGCAGGTAGACGACATTCTCAAGGAATTGGGAATGCTGGACGGTGGGGTGTCAGATATGCCATCCACACCTGCACCGGAGAAACCGGAACCGGATGAGGTTACAGTTGAGTTTCCAGAGGAACAGGAAGCAGTTGTCACCTCCCCAGAAGACGGAGACGAGACCAAAATCTGGCCGATTCCATCGGTCGTTTCGCCGAAGGCTTCTTTCAAAGAAGTCCTTTTCACCCCGCCGGAAAAAAAGACTGAACAGCTGGAATTATCCATTGCCTCGGGACCGGATTTGCTGCAGCAGGCAGAAGAACCGGAGCAGCCGGAAGTTGAAGAGGAAGAACTGACCCTCAAACAGGAGATTTTCGAGTGGGTCAAAGCCATTGCCATTTCTTTCGCTGTGGTTTTCCTCATCTTTGGCGTTTTGATCCGGGTGGTCACGGTGGATGGAAATTCCATGAATCCAACCCTTCATAACAATGACCGTTTGGTGATTTCTAAGCTCTTTTATACGCCAAAGCAGGGCGATATTGTCGTCCTCTCCAAGGAATCCGGCCTCGGTAAGGCGCTGATCAAGCGGGTCATCGCCACCGGGGGTCAGACGCTGGATATTAGCGAGGACGGTACCGTTACCATCAACGGCCTGCCCCTCGACGAACCATATATTAAGGAAAAAATCGCGGCGGATATGCACGGGCAGCATGATTATCCGGTAACGGTGCCATCAGGCTATGTGTTTGTTATGGGAGATAACCGGAACGATTCTACCGACAGCCGGTTTGCGGTTTTGTCCTTTGTGGATGAGAAATACATTATGGGAAGGGTACTTTTTCGGCTCTACCCCTTGGATAAAATCGGTACTGTCAAATGATAGGAGCAAAAGTTTGAAAGGTTTATCTTTCAAACTTCCGGTTTTGTGCCTTGACGGTCCCCTGACCGCGCACAATTCCAAAGAAAGGAATGGTCATTTCAATGGAAGAATTAAACCAAATCCCCGAAGAGAACCTGCCGGCGGAGCCCTCCGGCGAAAAAACGGCAAACTGGAAAAGAGAGGTATGGGATTGGGTCAAATCCCTTCTTTGGGCGGTGCTCATTGTAGCGGTGGTCTTTGGATTTATCATCAAGCCGGTGGAGGTCAAGGGCTCTTCTATGGAACCCACCCTTCACAATCAGGATCGGCTTATCGTCTATAAACTGATGTATACCCCCAAGGCTGGCGACGTGGTGATTTTAGATGAGAACACCGGCCTGGACGAGGCACTGGTCAAGCGGGTCATTGCCACCGAGGGCCAAACAGTGAACATTGACGAGCAGGGCTATGTCAAGGTGGATGGCATCTATATCGATGAGCCCTATATTGCAGAACCCATTGCCGAAGACCGGCGCGGCGACCACGACTATCCTGTTGAAGTTCCGGAAGGCTGCGTTTTCGTTATGGGAGACAACCGAAATCGTTCCACCGACAGCCGGTTTTCGCAGGTGAGCTTCGTCCCGGTAGAGGACGTGGTGGGAAAAGTGGTATTTCGAATCCTGCCCCTTAACCAAATCGGCGTGATTCATTAGTATGACATTATAAAAATCAGAAATAATACATGGTAAAAGGAGGGATGTCCTGTGACGGAACAGGCTTCGGTACAATGGTTTCCCGGCCATATGGCCAAAACCCGGCGGATGATTAAAGAGAGCCTTTCTTTAGTCGACATCGTCGTGGAATTGCGGGACGCCCGGATTCCAATGAGTTCCAGCAACCCCGAACTCCATAAATGGATTGGGAACAAAAAGCGGATGGTCGTTTTAAATAAGTGTGACACCGCTGACCCGAGAATCACCGCCCTCTGGCTCAAATACTATAAGGAGCAGGGCATTACCGCCATCGCTACCGACTCCAAAACCGGAAAGGGTATTTCTCAGTTTTTGCCTGCCGTCCGGGAGGAGCTTTCCGAAGTGCTGGAGCGCCGCCTGAACAAGGGCATGGCCGGCCGGCCTCTGCGGATGATGGTGGTGGGAATTCCCAACGTGGGAAAATCCTCCTTTATCAATAAGCTGGCCCGGGAAAAACGGGCGAAGGTGGAGGACCGTCCTGGCGTCACCCGGGGGAAACAGTGGGTGACGGTGAGCAGGGACGTGGAGCTCCTGGACATGCCCGGCGTCCTTTGGCCCAAATTTGAGGACCCGGCGGTAGGGGAAAAGCTGGCCTTCACCGGCGCCGTCAAGGACCAGGTTCTGGATGTGGAGCTGTTGGCCATGCGGCTGCTGGATTGGATGCGCCAGGAATACCCGGCTGAGCTTTCTGAACGCTATAAGATCACCGGCGATGAAACGGCGGACTTGGAGCCTTATGATCTGCTTTGTCTCGTGGGACGCAAGAGGGGTATGCTCATCAGCGGAGGGGAAATCGACACCCTCCGGGCGGCCACCATGGTGCTGGATGAGTACCGGGGCGGCAAATTTGGAAAAATATCTCTGGAAGTACCGGAGAGTGAGTAGAAAGGGGGAAAACAGGATGACCTTGTACGAATACGACGCTGCGCTTGAGATTACAAATTTCTGCGGCGTGGACGAAGCGGGCCGCGGCCCCTTGGCGGGGGATGTTTATGCAGCGGCGGTCATCCTCGACCCCCAACAACCCATTGAGGGCTTAAACGACAGCAAAAAGCTCTCCGCAAAAAAACGGGAAGCCCTCTATGACGAAATCCGGGAGAAGGCGGTCGCTTTCTGCGTCGCTACGGCGTCGGTGGAGGAAATTGACAGCCTCAACATCCTGCAGGCCACCTTTCTCGCCATGAGGCGGGCGGTGGAAGGACTTTCTGTGAGCCCCAGCTTCGCCCTCATCGACGGGGACAAAAATCCCAACGTCTCGGTGCCCAGCCGCTGTCTTATCAAGGGAGATGCCACATCGGCCTCCATTGCGGCGGCGTCCATTCTGGCAAAGGTGGAGCGGGATCGGTATATGGAAGAGTTGGACCGTCAGTATCCCCAATATTTGTTTGCAAAGCACAAAGGCTACGGCACCAAGCTTCATTACGAGATGCTGGATCAATACGGCGCTTCTCCGGTGCATCGGATGACCTTTCTGAAAAAGTATTTTGAGAAAAAGGGTTTAAATCCCGCTGTTTCCTCCGGAGCCAAAGGAGAGGGCATTGCTTCCCGATACCTGACGGAGCAGGGATACCGGATTCTGGAAACCAATTACCATTCTCTCTACGGGGAAATCGACATCATCGCCGCCAAGGACGACATTCTCGCTTTTGTGGAGGTAAAGACCCGCAGCGGCCGGATGATTGCCGAGCCCCGGGAAGCGGTCACCGCTTCGAAACAGGAAAAGCTTCGCCAGACGGCGCTGTTGTACCTGTCGGAGCAGGAGGACATTTCCCTCCAGCCCCGCTTCGACGTGGTGGAAGTGCTGCTGGACGATAAGACCGGTTCTCCCTTGCGGGTGGAACAAATCGAGAACGCATTTACATAAGATAATACCAGTTGTGTTCACATACAATAAACAGACAAAGCCTGTGTTTGGGAGAGAGGAAGGATGAGATGATGCGCCATTTTGATCTGCATTGCGATACGCTGAACGAATGCCGGAAAGGGAAGGCTTCTTTAGTGCACAATGATTACGATGTTTCGGTGGAGCGGGGAATGCTGTTTGACCAGTGGGTGCAGACCTTTGCCGCCTTTGTCCACGACGATTGCCGCGGCGTCAAGGCTTACCGGCGCTTTCTGGCCCAGGCGAAAGTTTTGCAGGATGCCTTTGCCGCAAGCGACAAGATCGTTCCCTACGACCCGAAAAACATCCGGGAAGGCGTCTGCAACGCCATGCTCTCGGTGGAAAACGGCGCGGCGCTGGGCGGCAAGCTGGAGCGCATCCCGGAATTTCGGGAACTGGGTGTCCGCATTCTGTCCCTGACCTGGAACAAGGAAAATGAATTGGCCGGCGGTGCCGATAGTGAAACAGGGTTGACTGCTTTGGGCAAAAAGGCGGTCAAGGAGCTGGAAGTAAACCGGATCGTCATCGACGTGTCCCACCTGAATAACGCAAGCTTCTGGGAGCTCTGTGAAATCGCCGAGCGCCCCTTTATTGCCACTCACTCCAACTGCTTTGATATCTGTCCCCACAAGCGGAACCTGGACGATTTGCAGATCCAGGAAATCATCCGACGCAAGGGACTCATCGGCATCAATTTTTATCCCATCTTCATCAACGGGGAAAGCGACGCCACTTTTCAGGAGCTTCGCGCCCATATCCGTCACATCATTGCCCTGGGCGGCGAAGACGTGATCGCGGTGGGAAGCGACTTCGACGGAGCGGCTGCACTTTCACGCCTTAACCGCATCGAAAAGGTGCCGGATTGGCACAAAAACCTCAATAAACATTTCGAACCTGAAATTGTTGACAAGATTACCTTCAAAAATGCCCAGCGCTTTTTTGAAGAAAACTTATAGGACAAAAATAATTAGAGGAGAGCATGACTATGTATTACTTGAGCACCCGGAATTCAAACTGCAAAGTGACGGCCGCCCAGGCCATCGCACAGGGAATTTCCAATGAAGGCGGACTTTTTGTGCCGGAGAGCCTGCCGAAAATTTCTTTGGACGACATCTCCGCCATGGTGGGAACCTCCTATAACGACAAGGCAAAAACTGTCCTGTCGAAATTTCTCACCGACTTTTCGGAAGAGGAATTAAATCACTGCGTGGACAGCGCCTACACCGACAAAAAATTCGACACTGCAGACATTTCTGAAATCGCTAAAGTGGGCGATCAGGCTTATCTTTTGGAACTGTGGCACGGCCCCACCTGCGCCTTCAAGGATATGGCGCTGCAGCTTTTGCCGTACCTGTTGACCACTTCGGCGAAAAAGACCGCTCCCGACAAAGAGATCGTCGTACTGGTGGCCACCTCGGGCGACACCGGAAAAGCGGCGCTGGAAGGCTTTAAGGACGTTCCAAAAACCAAAATGCTGGTTTTCTATCCTGAACACGGGGTCAGCAATATGCAGAAACTCCAGATGACCACGCAGGAAGGACAAAACGTCTCGGTCTGCGCCATCAAAGGAAACTTTGACGACGCCCAGAGCGGGGTTAAAAAGATTTTCACCGATCCTGTCATCGCTGAGGAACTCAAAAAGAACAATCAGATGTTTTCTTCTGCAAACTCCATCAACTGGGGCCGTCTCGTTCCCCAGATCGTCTACTACATAGCGGCCTATGCCACCTTGGTGGAGCGGGAAGAAATCAAGCTGGGCGAAAAGGTAAATGTCTGCGTCCCCACCGGTAACTTCGGAAATATTTTGGCCGCTTACTATGCCAAAAACATGGGTCTCCCTATTGGAAAGCTTATCTGCGCGTCCAATAAAAACAAAGTCCTCACTGACTTTATCTCCACCGGCGTCTACGATAAGAACCGGGAGTTTTACGCCACCTCTTCACCGTCCATGGATATCCTTATCTCTTCCAACTTGGAACGGCTGCTCTACGACCTCTGCGGAAGAGACGACAAGGTGATTTCCGATTGGTTTACAAAACTTGCTAAGGATGGAAAGTACGAAGTAAGCGGGGATGTAAAAGCGAAACTTCAATCTGACTTCTACGGCGGCTTCTGCGACGACGAGGCCACCCGTGAGACCATCGGGGAAACCTTCAAGGAATTCGGCTACCTCTGCGATACCCACACCGCTGTGGCCGTTAAGGTCTATAACGATTACTGCGAAAAAACCGGCGACACCCAAAAGACCATCATCGCTTCCACTGCTTCCCCCTATAAATTTACCGAAAACGTCTTGAAGAGCATCACAAACGAAGAACTGCCCGCAGACGATTTCGCCCAGGTGGAAATGCTTCAGTCTCTGAGCAAAATGGTTCCGCCTGCAAGCCTGTTGGCGCTGAAAAACAAAGAGGTTCGCTTTAAAGACAGCGTCACCAAAGAGCAGATGGTAGATAAGGTAAAAGAAATGCTTCGATAAGTATTCTCGAATAAAATTGGACAAAAAAAGCGCGCCCTCCTCGGGCGCGTTGGAGCGCGGCAGGAAGCCCCAACGTTTCCTGCTCGGCCTCCTCAAAGTCCATTTGTGCAAGGATCAACCTACCTTAGGTGCGGGGGAAAAGCTATTCGTCCTGCGCATGGAAGGACTGGCAGACAGTATCTTGGCAACAGTGGGCGCTGTGAGGCCCCACCTTGATCTCTCCTGCCGTGCATTCACATTTATGGTTGTTGTGGATGCAGTTTGTCACATCACATTTGACACAGGAAATGGTTTCTTTGTGTTTTCCGTATTCAGACATTAGGTTTCCTCCTTTTCAGCGAGGGTTCCGCTGTCAAAAAATTTTGGAAAGACGAAATCTTTCCGAAGTTATTGTTTGCAGAATCAAAATCAATATGAAAACCAAAATTTATGGAATCATTTGATGAAAAAAATAATGGAAAGGAAGATCCGCATGACGGATCGGGAAGTCGCATGAGCCTATTCACTATCGCCGATTTGCATTTGTCTTTAGGGGTCGATAAGCCTATGGATGTTTTTCCCGGCTGGGAAAACTACGTGGAGCGCCTGACCGAAAACTGGCAGAAAACGGTAAAGCCCGAAGATACCGTCGTCATCGCGGGGGATATTTCCTGGGGGCTGATTATGGAGGAAAGCCGGGCGGATTTTGAATACCTCCATAAGCTTAATGGCACCAAAATTATTTTGAAGGGCAACCATGACTACTGGTTTACCACCAAGACCAAGGTGGAAAAAGCCCTTTCCGACTGGGGCTGCGACTCTGTCAAGATTTTGTTCAATAACGCTTATGAATACGGGGATTACGCCCTCTGCGGTACCCGGGGCTGGATGAACGACCAAAACGACAAGAAGATTCTTTTACGGGAATGCGGGCGGCTGCGGCTATCGCTGGACGCCGGGAAGAAACTGGGCAAAGAACCGATTGTCTTTCTCCACTATCCCCCGGTGTACGGAAGCGGAGAATGCTACGAAATCCTGGAAATTCTCCACGAATACGGCATCAAACAGGTCTATTACGGCCACATCCACGGATATTCGTCGGGATATGCCATCAATGGAGAGCGAATCGGCATCGATTTTCGATTGGTCTCCTGTGATTATTTGCAATTTTGTCCAAAAAAAATTGTCTAATTTGTAAAAATCGGTAAAAGCGTTCTGAAAAACTAGCATTGTAAAGGAATTTATGGTATAATGTCTTCATTGTGCACTGTAGCGATTC
>CABUOE010000093.1 GCA_902493155.1 uncultured Eubacteriales bacterium | reverse complement strand
GCAGTACCTGGATGAAGTGCCCGGCTGCAAACCGGGCAATCCCGAGGAGAAAAACCCATCCAAGTACCTGATGTGGCAGGACATCCTCACCGGATTATTCGACGAAAATATCAAGGGGTTATCCCTTGGGGCGCACTATGCCTCTTTGGCGGAAAAATTTAGGCGGGCAACCGAGCGAAACGGCGATTACAACGACCTGTTTACCTTCAGCGCACAGGTGGCTGAAGTCCTTTCCGTCAAGGCGGAAGCGGGACTTCACATCCGGAAGTCTTATCTCGACGGAGACCGGAAAAAGCTTGCCCTTTACGCAGAGCAAATTTTGCCCGGTCTGTACGAGGAAGTAAAAACGCTGCGGCAGCTACACAAAGCCCTGTGGTTTAAAACCTACAAGCCCTTTGGATGGGACGTGCAGGATATGCGCTACGGCGCGCTGCTCATCCGCATTCGCTCCGCTATTGAAGAGCTGTCCGATTATTTAAACGGTGTCTTGCCAGAGATTCCGGAGCTCTTGGAGCCGCGACTCCCTTATGACGGCAAGGAAGGGCTTGTATCTTACGCAAACTGGTACGGACAAATTGTTTCCCCCAGCCGCATTGCGCCGGAGGGATAACAGAATCGAGGAAAACATGTTTTATATATTTGACAATGCAGTCTACCCTGAAAAATCCGATATCCTCTTCCACGACGATTTCAGCGGAAAAGTGGGCGACAACTGGGAAGTAGCTGGCGGAGGCTGGACCATCAAGGACGGTGTGCTTTTAGGATGTATCCGGGAAAACCGGGGCGGACTCATCTACTCCCATATGCAGTACCCCGGCGATATCATGCTTGACTTTTACGGCACTCTCGTCTCCCCCTGCAAAAACGATCTGAATTTCACCTTTCGGGCTTCCGGATGGGACAAATTCAATAATGACGCCGACACAAGCTATATCGGGGGCCTGGGCGGCTGGTGGACTGGGAAAGCGGGCATCGAAAAATACCCGGACTGCCGTTTGCAGGCACTGACGGGCGCGTTCCAGCCGGGATCGGGTCGGGAGTACCGCATCCAGGCAGGCATCATCGGCGACCGCTGTTTTTTGGCGGTGGACGGCGCGGTTATCGTCGAGATGCGGGACCCGGAGCCCATCTGCCACCCGGGAAGCAACCGGGTAGGGCTGGGCGTTTATTGCAGCAAGGCCCAGTTCCGGGACTTCAAGGTGCTGCGGCCCAAATACGAGCATCAGAAGCTTTGCTATCCCCTGCCGGAATTTTAAATATCCATAAAGAACAGATGCGGCATTCCCGCTGGGCCAAACAGCAGGGGGATACCGTCCGCATCGGCGAAATTTTAATCGACGCGCTCAAGTAAAATCGAAAGGACGTTTGATCATGGACAAAAAAATAGAGGGATTTTCCATCCGCTTCGCGGAGGAAAAGGACGTGAGACTGATCCTCAAGTTCATTAAAGGGATTGCAGAGTACGAAAAAATGCTGGACGAAGTGGTGGCCACCGAGGAACTTCTCAGAGAATGGGTTTTTGAAAAGCAGTCGGCCAGGGTCATCATCGGTGAGCTGGACGGCATACCGGTGGGATTTTCTCTCTTTTTCCACAATTTCTCCACCTTTATGGGGAGAGCCGGGCTTTACATCGAGGACATTTTCGTCTGGCCGGAATACCGGGGCAAAGGCTTCGGCAAGGCGCTGTTCCTTTTCTTGGCAAAGCTGGCCCATGAGGAAGGATGCGGCCGGATGGAGTGGTGCTGCCTCGACTGGAATCAGCCTTCCATCGACTTTTACCGTTCCATGGGGGCCCGCTCGATGGACGGTTGGAGCACCTACCGGCTGACCAAGGAACAGTTAAAGGAACTTTCGGAATAGTGGATTAATCCCCCCCGGCATTGGCTTTGCCGGGGGGTTATATTGTGCAAACAGCGCCCTGTCACGATACAGGGCGCTGTTTTCTGTTCAGGTAATGGCCACGGCGATACCTTCTGACATAGGGTGGTTCTCCACAAGGTCGATGATTTTATTTTCGGTGTCCAGATCGCACAAAGGGGCGATGGACAGGTGCACCGCCGGGCTTTCCGGGGTCAGGGAAAGCCGGATATAGCCATTGTTCAAAGCCTCCTGTATCAGTTCCGCCCGTCGGAGTTCCTCATAGAGGCTTTCCAGTTCCGCCCGGCTGTAGGGACAGGGATAGTAGGCGATTTCGTCGGTGATGCCCATGGAGCGGATGGCCTCTTTTACTGCGTTCTCATCGACACAGTAGATTTCTAAGGGGCCGCCCACCCGGTAAGGGTTAATGGCGCCATACCAGGCGGGGTTGAACATAGAGGAAGCCTGAAGTTTGCCCATCAGCTCCACCTTTTCGCTGGAGCCGTCGTCGATGGTAGAATCGAGAGGGTCGGAGGAGGTCAGGCCGTCTTTGTCCACCTTGACCCAGAAATAGGCGGTTTCCGTGGTGATGTCGGCCCAGATGATGTCGGCAAAGAAGTTGTACCAGCCGATGCCGCTCGGCACCTTGATGCGGTAAGTCTCACTGTCGATGGGGTACTCCTCCTGCCAGGCGTTGGAGCCGACGAGGCGCAGATAGACGCTTTTTGGTTTTTCGTCGTGGAACTGGAGCTTTAGGTACTGGTTGTCGGTGGTGCCGATCTGATAGTAGAAGCCGTTTAAGGACTGGAGCTTACTGAGAAGGGTCAGGGGGGCGGTATTATTCCGGTCGATGCCGAATTCACAGTCGATGGGGGCGTTATTATCGGTCATAATCGAGTAGGAGCGTTCCCGAGCGCCCACAGGGGGCTCCTGGGGCTTTGTCCCCTCCCAGATGGTGATGGGGAAATAGACGGTCTCCGGGGTGCCGTCCGGCCAGCTAAGATCGATGTAAACGTGGTACCGACCCGGCTTTTCGGGGACCAAAAAGTCGCAGCCGATGTACTGGGAAGGATAGGCGTTCGGTATCTTTTGGCCGTCGATGATGAGGCCCACCGCTTCGAAGCTCTGAGGTTGCTGGTCGGAAAACCGCAGGCCGAGCCAGATGCCTTTTTTCGCTTCGGATACTGAAAAACTAAAGCCTTTCATGGTGTAGAGCTCGTTTTCCATCATCTGGGGCGTCACCTCGATGTCCCGCCAAAGGGTCCGGCCGGACTCAGCGCTGACAGGGTGGTCGCCATCCGTCTGGACGGTGATGCCCTGGGCGTCTCCGGCAGTGAGGAGGCCCTGGTTATCGACCCATTCCCCGATTGCCACGATTTCGTAGTCGCCTTTGCCAAGGCTCTTGACCCGGATAGACTGCCACTGCTCTTTGTTGTCTGCCGGTCCCGCAAGCAGGAGGCACTTTTCCCCGGCAGTGTAAGTAAACTCCATCATGACGAGGAATTCCGCCTCGTCACCGGCACTGAGCTCAATACTTTTCAGGGAAACATCCTCCAAGCGGTATTCGTCGGGGACGTTTTTCTTTTGGAAAGTACCGTAATAGTGCTCAAAGGCGGCGGTTCCGATTTTTTCCGGCTCGGTCTCCGAAGTGGAGAACCGCAGAGCCGCCGCTTCCGCTTTGGCGTAATCGAAGGTCCTCGGATTGGCAAGGAGGACAGTAGTAACGACGATCACTGCCAAAAGAGCTGTCAGGAGAATCCAAAAAGCGGGTTTTTTGTAGCTCAAAATATTTTTGATGCGGGATTTGACGCTCCCCTCCCCGAAGGCCAAGGGGCTTCCCCCGATGAGCCGTCTGCCGGAGGCCATCGAGAGCAGGGACGAGGAATAGCCCTTTTTGATGCCGGGCCCCAGGTCTTTGAGCACCCGCTCGTCGCAGGACATTTCCATATCCTCGCTAAGCAGCAAAAAGGCGAGCCAAACCAGAGGGTTAAACCAGTGGACGCACAAAACGAAGAAGGCAAGAGGCTTTATCAGGTAATCTTTCCGGCGGATGTGGGTTTGCTCGTGAGCCAGGATATATTCCCGCTCCCGCCCGGTAATTCCCGTGGGCAGGTAGATCTTCGGACGGAAAAAGCCCAATACGAATGGGGTTTGCAGGTTTTGGGCCTCGTAGACATTTTGGCCGACAGAGACGGCGTCACGGAGGTTTTGTTTCAGCATCACGGTGGAGACGACGCTGTAGAGGAAAAGTAAAATCGCTCCCGCTGCCCAGACAGCACCGGCAATCAGCCAAAACCGCTCGGTGGGAGTCATCCCCGCAGGGACATCCGTGACCGGCAGAGGCGGCGAAACCGTCACAGCGCCGAGGTCTGCGCCGCCTGTCCCTGTGACTGAGAGCATCTGCCCCACAAAGGGACGGACAGCCTCCCGGGATTGGCGGTTCTGGGGAATCAGACTGAAGGCGCTTTCAAAGGACACGGGGCAGACAAGGCGGAAAAAGGCCGCCGACCACAAAAGATAAGAGAATATTTTGGGCGCTTTTTTGAGGCAGAGCCTTACTGCCAGCGTCAACAGGATGACGTATCCCGCTGTGACGCTCATCCGAAGCACCGTTTGGAAAATAACGTCCATTTCATTCCTCCTTGTAGCTGTCGATGAGCTGTTTTAACTCCTCTGCCTGTTTGTCGCTGAGTTTCTTCCGGCCCATGAAAGCCGTGAGGAAACCCGGCAGCGACCCGCCGAAGGCATCCTCTACAAACTGCTCGCTCTGCATGGAGAAATACGCTTCCCGGCTGATGAGAGAGGTGACGCAGGCGTCTTGGTTGCGGAAAATCCCCCTGTCGCAGAGTTTTTTGAGGACGGTGTAGGTGGTGGATTTCTTCCAGCCGAACCGGTCGGCGCAGAGCTTCACCAAATCACCGGAGCTTAATGGCTCACGTTCCCAGATGAGCTCGGCAAACCGCAGTTCTCCTTCGGCCAACTGTACTTTTTTCATGTCAATCATCATTCCTTTCGGGTGTGGGCGGCTTTTCGGAAAAACTGGTGAGAAAGGCTCCTTTTGAACAATTCTACCGCAGGTCTATTTTGAATAGACCCAATTCTTGCTTTTAGTCTATCATCAATAGACCAGTTTGTCAAGAGGAATTTTTTTAAATTGCTTTGCAGGCAAACCGATAAAACAAAAAGCCCCGAAGGTACAGGCCTTCAGGGCTTTTTGTTTCGAAATTCACGGAGTTTTGTCAGGTAATGAAGCGTGTTCTGCCGCATCGGCGGCCGCTTTGGTTTCGTGGACTGTCCCCTTTGGGTGTTGGGGCGGCGCGTAAATGGAATAGAGCTTAATGGGCTTATGGCCGGTGTTTATAAGATTGTGCCAAGTGCCCGCCGGAATAAACACCCCGTGGTTTTCACAGACGTTGCGCTGGTAGCTCAGGTCGTCCCGGCGGGGGCCCATTTTCACAAACCCGTTTCCCTCTTCGATCCGAAGAAACTGGTCCAGGTTGGGGTGGGATTCCAATCCGATTTCCCCGCCCACCGGGATGCACATGAGGGTCAGCTGTAAATGCTCCCCTGTCCACAGGGCGGTGCGAAAGCTGCGGTTTTGACGGGCGGCCCTGCTGATGTTGACCACAAACGGTTCCGAGCCGTAGTCGACGGCTTCGGCATAATGCCGGTATGTATTCATTATGCCTCCTCCTTTTCATTGTTGTCTTCGTTATCAGTATATGCCGCAAAAGACAGAAAGTGTGCGATTTTCCGCACCCAAATAGAAGAAAAACCTCTATTTTCCCAGGATATTGATCCATTGACTGCAATTTCGGTATTGCCAGTGCGGTTTCTTCCAAAATTTCCAAAAATCGCTCAACAATATGGCAGAACCATTGCTATTGTGTCGAGAAAACCTTATAATGATATGGATGTACATATGCGCGGAAAGAGAGAAATTCCGTCGGGACAAAAGCGAAGGAGGAACAGGCTGTGCTGAACATTATCACAGAAATCGTTAACTATCTGGTGGACGGAGGAGCGAGGTATAAATGAAAAGTGTAGGCGATGTTTTCCTCTATGTCTACCCCAAAGGACATCCTCTTCCCCCCGACCGGCGGCTCAGGGACTGCGCCGGGGAATTTGCGGCGGAAACAGGACTTCCCTTCTCAGAGGATGCTCCCCTGCTCCGCACACAGCGGGGGAAGCCCTATTTCGACGGGGCAGCGTTTTCTTTTTCAATTACACACAGCGGAGATTACTGGATCTGCGGCATGGGGGAAAAGCCCTTGGGCATCGATTTGCAGGATCTGCGGCCCTGCAAAAAAGAGGCGATTGCCCGCCGGTTTTTCCATCCGTTGGAGCAGAGCTTTCTCGAGAAAAACAACTGGGAGCCCTTCTTTTCCGTCTGGGCAGCCAAGGAAAGCTACGTCAAACTGACCGGCGAGGGCATTACTGACCGGTTTTCCCGGTTCTCGGTTGTAGACGATCAAGGGAATATGACCCGTGTGGACTCCGCAGCACTCCGTTTTTTGCCCTTTCGGGAGGGGTATTCCCTCTGCGTCTGCGGTGAGGAATTGGGGGAAGTGCATCTTTTTTACCGCTGATTTTCAATCGAAGAAGCCACAGGCAAAAGAAACGTTAAACTCGGAAAATCTATAGGGCGCATTTGACGCGCCACGGTTAATAGCCGTTCCTATAGAGGTTTTTCGACGCCGACGCCTTTTGCCTGTGGCTTTTTGCGTTCACACCCTACAAAAAATCAGTCATAAATTTATCGAAGAAATCAAAGAGTCCGATATCATTGATTTTTTGCCCTTAACCCTTCCTTAATTTCTCGACCGCATTCGACGAATTTAGTATGTCATCCATGTTATTATCCATAATATCCGGCGAATATATGAATAACTTTTATATATTCTGCTAATTAGGAAAGGAGGCTGTAGTTAGCAAAATACATGAATTCCCGGAGAATACAGCGAGATATGGAGAGAAAAGAGATTTAAGGAGGAATTCAAAATGAAACGGTTAAAATGCCTGGGAAAAACACTGCTTTCCGCAGTCACCGCACTGGCTATGGCGGGAAGCATGCTGCCGGCGCAAGCCTTTGCGGCGGAAGCGTCCACCTATGCACTTTCGGGGGCGTATAACGTCGCCAAAGGCAAATCTTATTATATCCATCAGGCGGAACCCTCAAACAGTTATCCTGACAGTACCGGCCACGAGCTGACCGACGGCGTCAAGGGCAACACAAACGCCTCAAACAGCGCCTGGAGCGGCTACTACCAGACCTCCTCCCCCACCGGAAAGCCGGTGGACCGATGGCCCTTAAAATCGGTGGTCATCGACCTTGGTGGAACCAAATCCATCAATTCTATCAAAGGTACCTTCCTGACCAGTTCATCAGCGGGTGCCGGACAGCCTACCATGGTCTGCACCTTCGCGTCCATAGACGGCACAAGCTGGATGCCTATGAGCCGGACGTCCATCATCGACCAGTGGTCCAGCGGCATCCACACCTATGGGTGGCATGTTTCCAACACAAACGGCCTGTACACCGACCTGAGCTGGGACGACAACTCGGTTTATCGGGCCAAATACGTCCGGTTCGACTTCCAGACGAGAGGGTTAAACCTCATCGACGAAATCGAGATCACCGGCGTGGACGGCGAGGCCGCAGGTTCCTTGCCTCCCGGAAACCTGACCACGCTGGACAACAGTACGAATTACCAGAAGCCCGGCACTGCTACGGCCGGTATTCAGGACATGGTGCTGTGTTATAACGGCTATTACGACGGCAACACGGGGGACTGGAACGCCGAGCAGTTCAAACCCCTCCTCGCCTATTACGATAAATACGGCCGGGCCCAGGACAAGATGTTTGACGCCGTCCTGCTGCTGGCCCTGCGTTCTCCCTATGGCTGCGACTTCGCGGCTCCGGCCGACTCGAGCCAGTACGCCCAGGGCCGGGACTGGAACTGGGTCATGGACAAGACCTTTAAAACGAACGGTGATCTGGCCGCCCTCAACGAAGCAGCCCGGCAGACCTCCATCGCCCTGGGGGATCCGAACTACAAAGTAAAGTTCGTCATGTCCATCCCCTACCCTGACCAGCGGTATACCAGCTTCGGGCCGCTGAGCGGAAATTACTACAATTTGAGCACCGACAGCGGTTACCAGTCGGCGGTCAACTGGTTCATCAATCAAACCGAATCCCGTTTTCAGAGCGGAAACTACCCTTATGTAGACCTTGTGGGCTACTACTGGCTGGATGAGGCCGTCAACCGGGTAGATCGCATCCGCTACACCGCAAGCCGTGTCCAGAACAAAGGATACAAATTTTTCTGGATTCCCTACTACACCGTTCCGGGAGCCCTGTACGGCAAGGATTTGC
>CABUOE010000092.1 GCA_902493155.1 uncultured Eubacteriales bacterium | reverse complement strand
GCTCCTCTGAAAAAAGAAGTTGCTAAGATGATTCAGGATCCTAACGTAAGCGGCTTCCCCATGTCCAACTACATCAACGAATATCTGTCTGTCGTTGCTGACGAGATGAACAAAGTCTTTACTCCTGGCAGCGATTACACTTTGGATCAGGCTGCTGCTAAAGTTCAGACTGAGGCACAGAAATTGGCTGACGCCAATCCTGTAAACTGAGTGTTTGATACTCAATAGCGTAAGAACAGGAACCCCCGGTAAAACCGGGGGTTCCTTCTATGCGGGTATAGCCCTCTGCTCTTCACGTAACACGTAAACGTGTATCACGATCTACCAATTGCGTAAAGGCTGTTACTGGCGACCCGTAAACGGGCTAGTGGACGGTATTACCAACTGTTCTCCCAGTTCATCTTCTTTCAGCTGGTTTTTTATGTATTCCGCAATTCGGCTTTTATTTTTCCCTACCGTATCTACGTAATACCCTCTGCACCAAAATTCTTTATTTCGGTACTTATATTTTAATTCACCGAATTGGTCATACAGCTTGGCCGCACTTTTCCCCTCCAGGCATCCCATGAATCCTGAAATCGATAGCTTTGGCGGTATTTCCAAGAACAAATGGATATGATCCGGACACGCTTCTGCTTCGATATTTTGGGGCAAATACGATATGGTATTTACAATTCCATTTACTATGTGATAAACTATTTATGTCATTCATTCCCATATGAATGCCTCCCTGTTACTTTATTTGTAGTTGGCAGACCGCATCTTTATTGTAACAGGGCTTTTTGCTCTTTGTCATAGGCTTTCCCGAACCACTCCTAGCGAGTGGTTTTTTGTACCTTCATAAAACAAATCTTTTCCAGAAACTATAAACTCTATTTCTCGGTATAAAGGGCTCTCCAAAACTACTAATGATTGTCTCGTCCTATCATCAGAAGACTGATTTGCTTACAAGCCACCCTTGTTAAAGCGCTGCGCCTAAAAGAATATCCCCACATTGGCATCTGCTCTACGTTTCTGGGACGTTTTCTGTTCAAATTCAGTGCAAGTATTTTCAGTTTCTAAAAAAAGAAGGATACCAAAAAGGCCGGTCGTATTGACCGGCCTTTTCGGTACTCTAGGTGGAGATCCTGGAGATATATGGAAGGAGAATAGAGGAGAATGCTGTGTTCTTGGATAACAGTCGCTATGGAAAGCTCTGCTATCCGAAATAGGTGATACTATTTGACCCACGCACCGTTGGCATCTACTTTATATCCGCCGATGGTGGTGTTCGCGGCCATTTTGCCGTTTGCTGCAAAGTAGTAGCAGTTGCTGCCTACCCAGTTCCAACCGGTCGCCATTGCGCCGCTGTCTTTCAGGTAATACCAGGTGGTACCCTGCTGGAGCCAGCCGGTCATCATAGCACCGTTGCCTCTAAAGTAGTACCAGGTATTGCCTACCTGTACCCAACTGGTGTTGGCCATACCGCCCCATTCGTAGAGGTAGTACCATACTCCACCATTGTAGAGCCAGCCGGTCTGCATCACGCCGCCTGCGTTCAGATAGTACCAGGTGTTGCCCAGTTTGAGCCAGCCTGTCGCCATTACGCCGTCGGATTTCAGATAGTACCACTTGCTGTCTACTTTCTGCCAGCCAGTCTGACGGATTCCGTCGGCATTCAGGTAATACCATTTGCCGTCCACTTTCGCCCAACCGGTGACGTACTCGCCGTCAGCGTCTTTTAGCTTGTAGGAGCCATCCACTTCTTCCCAAGTGTATCCGTCAGTGGAAGGAGTTCCGGGATCTGTAGGTTTAGAAGGTGTTGTGCTTCCGCCGCCGGAGCCGCCGCCGCTGGAAGAGCCACCACCGATAGCAGTGCCATTTCCTCCTATCATATGGCCTTCATAGATATACCCTGGAATCTTGAATAGCATGGGGTCATCGCCTAAGTCACTGGGATCAATATAAGGCTGAACCTCATATTCCCCGTTTTTCAGCTGATACATATAATCGTACAGCGAACGAACCGTCTCGTTGCCCGAATATGCCGCCTGCAAAACTGCTTTTACGTCCTGATACCAAGCACGGTAAACACTAGGCTCGCCAATGCCATGCATTTGAGCTGCATTGAGATAATCCAGGAACTGATTGTACTTGGCATGATTGGTAAAGGTCGCGGAGTCCATTTCAAACTCAATGGTCATATTGCCATAGCTGGCAAGGCCGATACAGTTTTCTACATAGCCAGTGCCTAAATAACCTTTCTTATTCATCTCATAAGGATTGGTAAAGTAATGGCCGGGCTGGAATGCAACTGCGTCAAAGCCTACATCATGTCCCCACAGATAACCATTAGCAGGCGACATGGGAATCCAGTAGAACTTGTATCCGTGATCATGTACCCACTGTCGATGGTATTCCTGATACCACAGGGTCTCACCAAAGCCATACTGCTCATCTAACCAGTAATAACCTGCGAGCTCTACATGATCGTAGTTTCCTTCGTTGAATCTTCTTTCAACCTCGCTGAGCCACCAGTCAGACGCGTATTTCCAGTCTGCATCAACCTGGAAATTCAACATGTGATCCCCACCCAAATAGCCAAATTTGGTGTGGCTGGTATAGATTCCAGGATCCATGACGACCAGTTTAACCTTGTAATCCGGATCGTTTAACTCTTCAGCAGCAATTTTGGCCGCCTCATTGAGTTCGTCAACGTCGCCGCCTTCGCCAAAGGTCTTATCCAAATACCAATACCAATCTTCCTCCTGCAAGTGATCGGTGTCACCGGTCTGCATGAAGTAACGCCCATACTGGGATCTCAATCCTAACAGCAAAATACCGTCAAACATGGTATCAACGGCTTTGCCGTCCTCATCGATATAAGTCAGATAGGGTCTGAAATCCGAACGGTTCCAGTTGCCGTACTCCGGATTTCCTCCAACATTGTAAAAGCCATTGTAGCAGAGTACCAAATCGTTGATACCGCCCGTGCTTTCTCCTACATGCTGGAACTCTTGACCATCCTCCAACAAACGGCCATTTTCTGCTACTGCCGCGCCTTCCAGATGCCCGTCGTATCCAAACACCTCCAGTTCGCTGACCAGAGCGGAAATCCAAGGCTCTACGTCTACACGTACATAACGGGCCGCCATCATCGCGGCTCCTCCGGTCTGGTCGTGGTCGGTTCCGCTGCTGTCGGTATTGTGCCAGCCGTATGCCGCAAAACCGCTTCCCCAGATGCCGCCGGAATAGTTTCTGGACAAGGGCGTCCAGGTTTCACCATCCATGGAGGCATAGGTGTAAACCGCCCAAGGACGTCTGAAATTCATGTTAAAGACACCTGTCAGCTGGAGACGGGTCTTTGTGATGGTCTTCACATCGCCCAAGTCGACAATAATCTCCCTCAGAGGCCATCTGGTTACATAGTTATTGCCCTGCATCTCGTTCTGATTGAGTTCGCTCCAGGCAGAATCTTCCAGAGATTCGGTACCGAAATTCAAATCGGTTATTTCCAGATTGTCGGCATCCGGATGCTGTGTGGGGCCTCTAAACGGTAGTACCTCATAGGATTTACCTGCTGCTACGTTGTAAAGGCCGTCGCTGCCTTTGGATAGAGAAGCATTGGAACATTTTCCCATCTTTCCATAGACTTGAACTTCATCCAGGTATGCATAACCATTTTCCGGTACGTCGAATTCAATTCGAATATACCGAGTGTACACTGCGTCTGAACCCTCTGCCGAAGCGTTAAATCCATCTGCCGCGCCGTCCCAAACAAGCTCGACCTTGCCGTTTTCTCCGGCTACCGCCTTAAAGTCGGCCACATAGGACCATGTCTTCATATTATAAGAAGCATAGAATTTCAAATTTTGAGGAGTGGTAACGCCAACGCCGGAGTCTTCTCTTGAATGAACGACAACCTTGGAAACAGATCCCATTGCAGTCAGATCCAGGTCGACCATCACGTGATTGTTCACCGTGTTAGACGATTTTTGGAAGCCCATCCAATTTTGGTCATACTGACTTCCGGTGACGCCGTAAAGGCCGTCGGTCAGTACTTCTACCGCATTCCGGAAGTCCGCCGGTCTGGATACGCCGACCTTACTGCTTCCACGAACCAGATTTTTTACTTCCGCATTGTCGGGAGCCATGCTGGAGTCTACTCCGGGAACGAATTCCTTTAAAACTTCAATCTGATCGATAAAAGTGAGTCCCTGGAGCGTCATGGTAAATTTCAGGTATCTTGCTGTCACAGAGTTTTGGTCAGAATAGAAGCGCAAAACATTGTATCCAGCATGACGTTCCAATTTGGTTGTTGCCTGATAAGTTTTCCAACTGGAGTTATCGTCGGAATACTCTACTGTAATATCTTTTGGAATATATACATTAAGTAGTTGAGCCAACGATTCAATAAATCCAATTTTAACCTGTTCAAAAGATTCAGATTGGCCTAAATCCAAAGTAATGGTCAATGGTTCATCCTTGCCGGAAGGCTGATAGCCGACCCATTGACTATCCGAGTAAATAGGATTGGCACGTTTTCCATTGGTCAGCTGATAATCATGATCGGGATATTTGCTGGATGGGGCAATGGAAGTAGTGTAGGTGCTGCCAATAGCGATGTCATTGGTATCCAAAGGCATCGGATCTGCCTCATCGGGATCAGCTGAGATAATCTTATGGACATACACGCCGATTTCATCGACAAATACGCGGTTTTGGGCCGGGAAGGAGAATTTTACATACCGGCCGCTGGCCGCTGTCGTGGATGCCGCTTTGAAGGCGTAAACAACCGGCGCATCTGAATCGATAGCACTTAGAGCCTTTTGAGCAAAGTCTTTCCACGAATTCCCGTCGGAGGAATAAGAAATATTCACCTGAGAGGGAACAAGGATATTATTATTCACGTCGTTTAAGAAATTGGCGCCTACCTGTTCAAAGGATGCCTCCTTGCCCAGATCCACGACGATTTCGTTGTTACCGCTTCCTGCTTGATAGCCGACCCACGCCAGCTGTGTCATGTCTGCAGCACCGGTACGGCCGTCGGTCAGTTTCGTTAACGAAACCGTATCCGGATACGCAGGATCTGCGGCAGGATTAGAAGTGTAGCTTTGGTGCAGGGCTAAATTATTGCTTTCGTCTGCGAGCCCTTCCGCTTGTGCCAAAATTTCAATTTCATCTACAAAGCCCCAGCCGGCAAAGCCAAAAGAGACACGCACATAACGCGCTTTAACCGGCTCATAAGCAGTGTATTTGTACTGGTAATACAGAGTGTCGACCGTCGCTTCGGGGATGTTGTAGTAAACCAGTTCCGTCCAGTTTTCCTTATCGTTGGAAACCTGAATACGCACGTTTTTGAAGAGCTTGATCCCAACGCTTCCGGAACGGAGATTGTTGAATTTAATTTCCTCAAAAGATTTGACCTGACCCAAGTCAAAGGTAATGTCCACCGGATTGACGCCGGAATTATCCAAAAATCCGGCCCATCCGCTGTGGGCATAGCTAGTGGTGGCGTATTTGCCATCGGTCAGCTCAGTGTGATTGGTGTCGGGGTATGACGAAGATGCCTCATAAGAACACTCATAGGGCAGTCCCAGTGCCAGATTATTGTTCTGGGTTTGGAAGTTCATTTCCATTTCAGCGAAAGGAGTTTCGCCTGTTGCCTTTTCAAATACTTCAATCTCATCAAGGAAAATCCAAGAACCGCTTGCTCCGATGGTAAAACGAAGGTCTGTCGCGGTTATGTCCGCGTCATACAGGGAAGTAAAGACATAGCGTTTTCCGGGACCCGCTGCAGTAGTACTTCCACTGTACAGAGGAATCCATTCGTCACCGCCGTTTTTCATTTCAATTTTGATATCACTGGGCATTCCGATTCCGCTATCGCCGCCAAAGGCGCCTAACTGAATTTCCTGGAAGGTTTTCGGCGTGTCAAAGGAAAAGGTAATGTCCAAAGGCTTTTTCGCCGTAGCCGCATTGTAGCCGACGGTCGCAGCATCTCCCCATTTGTTGGCCTTTAGGCCGTCGGTCAAACGGGTCCTGCCCACGTCGGGATGGGAGGCGTGAAAATCGCCTTTGCCCTGTGCTGCATCGCCGTCGCGGTAGGAGGTGACATAGGTGATCCCCTGAATCAGGCTGTTAGAGGGCTGAGGATCTTCCGAACTCTGAACCGTCAGGAAGCAATTGGCGCTTTCTGCAGTGTTGAACAACCCGTCTTTCGAATTGGTAACAACAACATAATAAGAGCCGCTGTCCGCTTCTGTTGCGCTTGCAATCTCATAAGTATCGGAGTCTGTACCGATTTTGCTTCCGCCCTTGTACCACTGGTAGCTCAAAGTTCCGCCATCCTGGACAGTAGCATGAACTGACAGTGTAATTTTGTCCCCAACTTTTCTAATCAGGCTGGCAGGCAAATCTTCAGTGAATACCGGCTGATCGGAAAATTCTGCAGGAGGATTGATATTAGGAACGCTTCCGTCTCCCTCTGCCAAAACTTCAATTTCGTCGAGGCACATCCAGGAGCCGGAAACGGCAAATGCAAAACGGATTCCTTTACCGGTTACTGATTGTCCGCGAGGTACTGCATACACCAGTTGCTGATAAGCAAGGGCTTCCGTTTTAGGAAGAGAACCATTATACAGTTCTGTCCAGCTGCCGTCCTCCTTTTGATATTCAATGAGAACATTAGAAGGAATATGAATGCCGCTTCCACCGCCCCAGGCACCAATATTGACCTGCTGGAAAGATTTAGTAGAACCAAAGTCAAAGCTGATATGTACAATCCGTTCCTCTTCTTTCAGAGGCCAGTGCATCAATAGAAATTCCGGCGCACTGTAACCGGCACCATAAGCTGCCTTTTGGCCGTCGGTCAATTTAGACCGATAGACATCGCCGCTGCCGCTAAAGTCTCCGGTGCCGGCATTTGCATCACCATCCCGGAGATTGGTTACGTAGAACAAGCCAGAAATAATGTTATTTTCGTCTCCTGTTTGCTCTTTCTGGACATTCAGGACACAGGTTGTACTGGTCACCGACGCAGTGAGCGCGTTCTCAGTGTTGGTGATTACCACATGATAAGAACCCCGGTCATTTGTGGTGATATTTTCTAATGTAAGAGAGCTGCTGTTTCCTCCGATAGGCGTACCATCCTTATACCATTGATAGGAGAGGGTTCCCTCGCCGGAAACAGACGCATCCACAGACAATGTTACCGTATCGCCTGACATTTTTGTAAGTTTATCCGGAAGATCTTCATGAATAGTGGGCTCCTCCGCAGTTGGAGTAGTATCCTCGTATACATGAAGAACTCTGATTTCAGAGAAGAATGCCCAACGATTTGCCGGAAAACTCAATTTGACATACTGTCCTTGTACTTCCTCAGGAAGGGTATAGGAATAAGTATATACCGAATCATTCGGCGCGTCAGACGGAAATGGCTCTGATACAATGGAAGTCCAGGTGCTGCCGTCTACGGAATAATCAAATTGGATGGAAAGAGGATATTTAATTCCACCGGCAGAATTGTTATTTAATGTAACAGCTTCCACCTTGGAAAATGACTGAACCGATTCTAAATCAATGGTTATTTCGACTGGAGTGTCTCCATTTCCCGACCATCCTGCCCATTTACCATCATAAAAACTGTTAATTCCAATTTGTCCGTCTGTTAATTCTCCTCCGCTGTCCGGATAGCTGCCATGTGAGGCCACAGAAGCTTCATAGCTACAACCCAATGCAATATTATCCTCAATGACAGAACGGGAGGATACCGCGCCGACTGGAATACTGTTTAAAATACAAGTTGCTGCGAGCATACTGCTCAAAAGCATAGACAGCCTGCGCTTTAGTCTTTTGCCTTTCATAGTCTAACCTCCTTTTATTACGCTAAACAAACTAATAGTTCCCCCTTAATACTCCCTATACCTCCTTTTTCTGCAAATAACAAAAACGTTCAATTGCAATATTCTGAAATTTTCTCATATTTCTGATTACAAGCTGAGTATATCACATATTGAGAAAATGTCAATAATATTTATACGATAAACCTAAAATTTATTAAATCTATAAGAAAAACTATATAAATAGTAGCTATTTTTAATTGGAATTGATGAGAATTTCTCAAATAGAAATAAATGTTCATGATAAAAATAACATTACATCACTATTCACAAATAAACTATTCCATTTTAATTTTGAAAACCACAATTATATCAAAAACTCCTAACTTTTCAGTTAGGAGTTTTTTGTAATACTATTTCGCCCACGCACCATTGGCATCTACTTTATATCCGCCGATGGTGGTGTTCGCGGCCATTTTGCCGTTTG
>CABUOE010000091.1 GCA_902493155.1 uncultured Eubacteriales bacterium | reverse complement strand
GAAATAAATATGGTATAATAACTCTGTTTGCATTCGTAATAGCGACACAGGCGGGCCGGCCCTGCAAAAGCCTGCAAAAAGCCACTTTGCGAGGATGAATTTCTGTTTCGATATTCGCTATAACACCTGAATAGTGTCGAAAATAAACTAAACACATGTAAGAATTTTCGGATTATAATGAAACAGGAAAATCAAACAGAGACGCTAGGCGCTCTTTGTTTCAATGTGATTATGATCTTTGGAGGCTATGACATGCTTAAAGTTTCGACCCCCAGTAGAATTTGCCTGTTCGGCGAACATCAGGACTATCTTGGATTGGAAGTAATCGCTTCCGGTATCAACCTGCGTTTTTCCACAAGGGCGGAAAAACGGGATGATATGCTGCTGCACATCAAGATTCGGGATAAATCCATCAGCGAGCTCGGCGCAAAAAACACCGACAACAAGTATGAGGAATACACCATCGATATGAGCGGAGACCTCAAATACGAGAACAATCGGGATTACTTCAAGTCCATTGTCAACGTGCTGAAAAAAGAAGGGTTCCCTTTAGTGGGCGCCGATGTGATTATGGATTCCGAAATTCCCATTGGAAAGGGCATGTGCTCCTCCACCACAATGGTGCTGGTTTTGACCACCACTTTGGCGGCTCTCTGCGACCGCGACCGCGCCAGCGACCCCAAATTGATGGCGAAGCTCGCTTGGAAGGCGGAAGTGGAAGAGTTTAATGAGCCCGGCGGCATGATGGATCAGTACGCTTCCGCTTTGGGCGGCCTTGTACATATCGACTTTTCCGATGGCGTTGTCCCTGAAAAGCTGGACGTGGATTTAAAGGGCTGCTTTATTCTCTTTGACTCCCTTCAGCAGAAAGACACCATCAAGGTGCTGGGCGATTCCAAATATCCTACCCAGGAAGGCTTGAAAGAACTGGAGCAGTACGGCATTCATTCTATCCGGGACTTCTATGAGAATCCCGAACTGGAAAAATACGTGGACACTTTAGATGAACTGCACCAGCGGAAAATCCGCGCCAATATCGACAACTACCGCATCCAGCGGGAAGCTCTTGAGATGCTTTCCACTGGAAATGTAGACGATGAAAAATTGGGCGAACTTTTGAGCCGTCAGCATAAAAATCTCCGCGACGGCCTCCAGATTTCCACCCCCATCATCGACAAGGTGCTGGAAACTGCCATCCAAAACGGCGCTTACGGCGGAAAATTCAACGGTTCCGGCGGAGGCGGCTGTATGTACTGCTATGCCCCCGTGGGCAAAGCCGAGCAGATCGTTAAAGCGGTCAACGACATGGGCTACCCTGCCATGGTCCTCAAACAGGACAAAGGTGTCACGATTACCGATTGCTAATGAAAAATTTTAGGAGGAAATCGTTATGAAAGCGATTATTCTGGCTGCTGGCAAAGGAAAAAGACTGTTATCGGAGAAATTCAATGCTCCAAAGGTTTTGAGAGAGGCAAACGGCAAACCTTTGCTTCGTTATGTCGTAGACAATCTCAGCTTTATCCCGGAAAACAAAGACATCGTCATCGTTGCGGGATACAAAAAGGAAATGGTTTTCGACGCATTCCAGCAGGGCTACACCTTTGCGGTTCAGGATGAACAGTTGGGTACTGGCCATGCGGTCAACTGCGCTCACGACGCTTTGAAGGATTATGACGGACCGGTTTTAGTCTGCTACGGCGACATGCCCATGTTCAAAAAAGAGACCTATGAGAATCTCGTGAAGATTCACAAGGAGGAAGGCAACGACTGCACCATTCTGACCGGTGTTTCCAACAGAGGGCTGGCTTACGGCAGAATCATCCGGGATGAAAAAGGTGATTTCGTCGGCGTTGTCGAGGATAAAGACTGCACCCCTGAGCAGAAAAAGATCAATGAGCTTAACGTGGGTATCTATGTCTTCGACAGCAAAAAAATGTTTGACTGCCTCAAGGAACTGAAGAGCAACAACGCTCAGGGCGAGTACTACCTGACTGACGTGCCCTCCATCATGATGGGAAAAGGCTACAAAATCGGCACTTACACCACTCATGACGACACCGAGATTTTAGGCGTCAACACCCCTGAAGATCTGGCCATATGTGAAGGTATTCTGAAGGCGTAAAATACAACAATCGATTCAATACAGAGGAGATGCAAGCTATGATTAAATTTGGCACAGGTGGATTCCGTGCGATTATCGGCGATGAGTTCACAAAAGCGAACCTGGAGCTTTTAGCTCAGGGACTTGTACATAAAATGCAGGATGAGCATGTGGAGAATACACCGCTGATTATCGGCTATGACCGCCGTTTCCTGTCGGACATCGGCGCACAGTGGATTTCCAGCGTATTCGCCGGCAACAACATTCATGTGCAGTTTATCGACATCGAGGCTCCCACTCCTCTGATTATGTTTGTGGTGAAAAAGACCGGCGCCAAATACGGCATGGCCATCACCGCCTCCCATAACCCCGCCGAATACAATGGCGTAAAAGTCTTTACCGAGGGCGGCCGTGACGCCACCAAAGAAGTCACCAACGATCTGGAAGGCTATATTTCTAAAGTGTCCGATGACCAGATCCGCCGGATGGATTTCGACGAAGCACTGAAAGAGGGCCTCGTTGAAGTGATTGAACCCATGAACGATTACATTGACAGCATCCTGTCTGTGATCGACATCGAAAAAATCAAGAGCAAACACGTCAAGGTTCTTTTGGATCCTATGTTTGGTGTATCGAAAACCTCTTTGCAGACAATCCTTCTGACCTGCCGCTGTGATGTGGACGTTATCAACGACCGTCACGACGCTCTGTTCGGCGGAAGACTGCCTTCTCCCTCAGCCAAGACCCTGTCGAGACTATCCAATATGGTAGTGGAAGGCGGATATGACCTGGGTATCGGCACCGACGGAGACGCTGACCGGATCGGCCTCATCGACTCTGAGGGGACCTTTATTCACCCCAACGATATTTTGGTGTTGCTTTACTACTACCTGGTGAAATACAAGGGCTGGAAGGGCGACTGTGTGCGCAATATCGCCACCACTCATCTGCTGGATCGTTTGGCCGAGAGCTTTGGACAGAAGTGCTACGAGGTTCCCGTCGGATTCAAATGGATTTCCGAGAAAATGGATGAGACCGGCGCCATCATCGGCGGCGAGAGCTCCGGCGGCTTGACGGTGAAAGGTCACATCAGCGGTAAGGACGGCATTTACGCCGCTGCACTGCTGGTCGAGATGACCTGCGCTATCGGGAAACCTCTCAATGCCATCTTGAAGGAAATCAAGGACACCTACGGCCACTGCGAGATGAGCGAATACGATTGCCGTTTCTCTCAAGAGAAAAAAGACGAACTCAACGAGCTGCTCTTCACCGAGCAGAAGCTTCCCGAGTTTGACGAGGAAGTGGAGAAGGTCTCCTATATGGACGGCTGCAAGGTTTACTTTAAAAACGGCGGCTGGATCATATGCCGCTTCTCCGGTACCGAGCCGCTTATTCGTATCTTCTGCGAGATGGAGAACTACACCCGTGCCGTGGAAATTACTGATACCATGAGAGAATTCTTAGGCTTGTAAAATAAACCCATTTCTAACCATACATACTACGAAAAAAGCCTCCTGCAAAAGCAGGAGACTTTTTTCAGTTTTTGCTCTGTTTGATAGGACGGCGGATCAGTAAACTGAGCAGTTCTTTGCCGTGGAAGGGAATGAGAGGATGGAGGTAACGTCTGCCGTCCAGGGTGCGAGTGCAGCAGAGGACAACGAGGAGCAAAACGATGCCTCCAATGAAGCCCCATAGGTTAAAGAGAGCCGTCAGGACAAGGAGAATGACCCGGAAAAACTTGAGGGCATACCCCAACTCAAAGCTAGGCTGGGTGAATCCGGCGATGGCGACAAACGCCATGTAGAGCACCACTTCCGGCACAAACCAGTGGGCCTTGACGGCAAAGTCGCCTAAAATCAGGGCGCCGACCACGCTAAATGAGTTGCTCAGAACACTGGGGGTGTTGAGGGAGGCCAGCTTCAGTCCGTCGATGACCAGTTCGACGATGAGAAGCTGAGCGAGGATTGGGACGGAGTTTGGTTCCGTCACCTTGATGAAATCGAGCCAGGAGGGGATCCAGCCAGGATTTTGGATGAGCAGATACCACACCGGCGTCAAAAACAGAGTCAGCAGGAACACCACCATTCGGACAATGCGCAGGTAGCTGCCTACCAGTGGGGGAAAATAGAAGTCGTTGGCGTCCTGGACAAAATCGAAGATGGAGGTGGGGAAGATCATCACCGAGGGGGAGTTGTCCGTGATGATGAGGATGCTTCCTTCCATGACGCTGGCGGAGGCGGCGTCGGGCCGTTCGGTGTAGCGGATGCGGGGAAAAGGATTCCACCACTGAGGTTTGACGAGACATTCCGCCAGACTTTCCTGTCCCATGGTTAAGGTGTTAACCTCGATTTTTGAGAGCCGCTCCTTAATGGCTTTGAGCATTTTAGGATTTGCCTTGTCTTTCAGGTAACAGACGACCACGTCGGTTTTGGATTTCTCACCGATTTGGGCGATGTCCATGGTGAGCTGAGGGTCGCGGATGCGCCGTCGGATGAGGGCGGTATTAAACACCAGTGTTTCCACAAATCCGTCGTGGGAACCGCGAAGTACCCGGTCGTCCTCCGGTTCGGTGACCCCTCTGGCGGGATAGGTTCGGGCGTCGATGAGGATGCACTGGGAAAATCCTTCTACCACTAAGGCGATGGCGCCGGACAAAACGGCGGTAACCGCCTCTGCGAAAGAAGTGATGAGGTCACTTTCCACATAGGGGACCATCAGGGCGGAAAAGTCGGCGGCGGAGTGGATTTCCGATTCTTTTTTCTCGTCGATCTTCATGAAGTATTCCATGATTTTTTCCATGATGTCGTCTTTGGCGAACCCGTCGATAAAATAGAGGGTCGCTTTGCGCCGGCCGATCAAAATTTCTCGGCCGATGACGTCGAAACTCTCGTCAATGCGGAGAAGCTGGTTCATGGTTTGGGTATTGGATTGATAGTCCGTTTGGAAGGAGGAAGCTTGTTTCATATGGGGTATCATCCCTTTCTGCGGTATTACAATTACCTTTAGTTTTCCCGGAAAAGGAAAAAGATACAAAAGCAGAAGGAATTTTCTGCTTTTGTATCTTTAAATGGATCATTTCTATTTTTCACTGTTACCTAGCGCCCGGTTAATTTCTGTTCCGGTTACGAAATAGAATTGATAGTCGGTTTGCAGGGTGGAAACCGGCAGCCATTCCCAAATGAGGTCGGTTCCGGAGCAAAGGATAAAGTTTTCACCTGTGGTGGGATAGAGCATGTTGCCGTGTCCCAGAGGAGGCGGAGTAAAACCGTTGAGATCAATGGACAAGTAGGTATCGGTGCCGGTAACGGTGTTGCTAATGGTGAAGAATTGCTCCGCGTTTTCGTCCATGAGATCTTTGACCGACTGGCTGTAATAAGTGTAAAGGGGATCCAGTTCGCTGATGTCAGCATCCTGCTTCTCAAATCCGTTGTCGGTGGGGACATATTTGCAAAGGCTGTCGTACCGGTTTTCGTCGGTGGAAGTGTAGAGGTAAAAAACGTCGCCGATATTTACCAATGTGTGGTATCCGTCCTGTTCAGTTGCAGAAAATTCCAGCGGAAGGGTAGTCTCAGAATAATCTTTAGTATCAAAGATACGGACGGTTGGATTCTCGGTCCCGTGAATGTTGGGAGAAAAGAGATAGCGATTTCCGGCTCGGGTCTGGAACCAGAGATTTTCTTCTTCCTCACTTCCACCGTAAAGGATTTTTACCTCGACCTTTTCAAAATCCAGTATGGCGACGCGGGGTTTTTCGGGAATGTTGCCGGTGGTGACACTGACGCTGTTGGCAAATACTTTTTGATCGTCCATGGCACTATAGAGGGCTATGGGAACCTCTAGCTGAAGCGCTTTCTGTTTTTTCGTCTCGGTATCATATTGCAGGATGGTGGTAGGGGTAGCTTCCTGAAGTGCATCGTATTCTTGCTGAGACTGGGGGTAGGAAGCGTCTTCCGGAAATTCTGCGTAAACATAATAGAGATAGCGCCGATCTTCCGAGGAGAAGGTACTGATGCCAGAGAGGGGAGTCACTTCTCCAACCTTATGAAATTTATTTGTTTTGCAGTCAATAAAGCCAAATTCGGTATTGTAATAGGAGATTGTGTTATAGCCGCCGGCATCGGAGTTTAAAACCTCGCTTGTAAATAGTGCGTCTCCCTGGTACCGGAAGGCCATCAGCTTGTCGCCGATGAGGGTGTCGATTTCGTCCACTTGGGAGATATCGATGAGGGTGGCGTTTCGGATGGCCATGTCCCCCGGTTCTCCTAATGTTTTCTGGCAGCCTGCAAAGCAAAGAAGAATGCAGAGGGAAAGTAGCGGAAGGATAATTTTTTTCATGTAGGCAAGCTCCTTTCGGGGATTCCTCCCATTTTGCTTTCAGTATAACAGGCGGAAAATCGTTTTGCAACGGCTGTACGGAATTTTAACTTTCCTGTCACCAGATTGTTATACCACAAATTGGTTGCGCGAAGCGCAATCAGTGGCGTAGCCACAGGGGCGGCAGCCCCAATTTGTGATAAAATGTTCTCACATTTCCCGCGTCAGCGGGATAAAAGCGCCTAAAGGCGCTTTGCAAACAGCTTTGCTGTTTATCTGTGAGGTTATTATACCACATCCGCAAATTCCGCAGGAATTTGTAGGCGGATTCATCCGCCGCAGTTCTGCGCCAGCAGAACCGGATGATGATAAAAGAAACGCAACACTAAAATGCTTGCATTTTAGTGGCCGCAGTTATGCGGCCAACGGTTTTCTATGAAAACCGTTGCAGTTGCGTTTATTATACCACATCCGCACGCCCTGTTGAGTTTACATGCCGCTTTCAGCGGCACAAAACGGCTTAAGTCGTTTTACAAACAAAAAGAGCCGGTAACAGTACCGACTCTTTTGATATGATCCTTAACCTTTTAAAAATCCTTCGATGATTTTTTCCTCCGCCTGCTCCTCGGTGAGTCCCAGGGTTTTGAGCTTTAGAATCTGCTCCCCGGCGATTTTGCCGATGGCGGCCTCGTGGATAAGGGAAGCGTCGATGTGACCGGCAAAAAGCTCGGGGGCGGCGTTGACGGTGCCGTTACCGACTAAAATGGCATCGCATTCCGAGTGCCCGGTGCAGCGCGTGTTGCCGTTTATCTGGGAATGGTACTCCTGATGGGAGAAATCCCGGGCTACCGATCGGGAAATCAGGTCGACGCCGCAGTCCTCACCATCTAGGTCGACGGAAAAGTCGGTTTTTGCCTTTTCGTGGCCGTTTGTCATCAGGTGTTCGTGGATGATGAGCTTGGCCCGGGCCTGCAAAACGGCGTTGGTTTTGCGTACGGTGGAATCCACGCCGCCGATTTGGGTGGTATCCATCTCCATGACGGCGTCTTCGCTGAGGTAGATGTCACTGACAGGGTCGATGCGCTTGAGTCCAGCGCCTTTGCCGGTGCCGATGTGCTTTTCCTGATAGAGCACATGGGCGCCTTTTTCTACAAAAAAGCGGTGGATGCCGTTATGGCGGGCTTCCTCTTCGCTGTCATTGTGGACGCCGCATCCGGCGATAATAGTCACGTCGGCGCCTTCGCCTACGTAAAAGTCGTTGTAGACCAGGTCGTCCACGTCACCGTGGGTGACGCAGGCGGGAATATAGACGGTTTCTTTTAGGGTACCCGGCTTGATATGAATGACAAGACCGGGGCCGTCTTCTTTGGAGTCAATCTGGATGTTTTTAGAGGATTGTCGGCCGGCGCACTGGCCGTCCTCGCGGATATTAAACGCACCGTTAAAATCCCCTTTCCAGTCGGAGATCATCTGGAGCAGCTTCTCGGTAGTGTTTTTCATGAATCAGACCTCCCTGCCTAAGGGGCACTGGTTTGCTTTTTCGCCTTCCAACAGACTGGGCAGCACCAGATCTCTGCTGCCGGTGGTGCGCACCTTGCCGTCGGCGATGACGATAATTTCGTCGGCGATCTGCAAAATCCGTTCTTGGTGAGAAATGATCAGCATGGATCGCTCTCCGCTCTGTTTCTGTTTCTGGAACGCGTCGATGAGGCCGGAAAAGCTCCACAAATCGATACCGGCTTCCGGCTCGTCGAAAACCGAAAGGCGGGTGTTGCGGGCCAAAACCGTGGCGATTTCGATACGCTTGATTTCACCGCCTGATAGGCTTGCGTTGACTTCCCGGTCGATATAATCGTGGGTACAGAGACCGACGCTCCCTAAAAGCTCACAGTAATCGGATTCTTTGAGTTTCCCT
>CABUOE010000090.1 GCA_902493155.1 uncultured Eubacteriales bacterium | reverse complement strand
GGCTGCGCAGTGAGCGACAGCGCCCAAGTCCATAACTTCCTGAGGGTTGGTGGAGCAAAGCATCGCAAAACCAGTCTGACGGCAAGCGTAGATGTCAGAGTGGTCGCCGAAAATAGAAAGCGCGTGGCTTGCCAGCGCACGGGCAGAAACGTTGATGACACCGGGCAACAACTCACCAGCGATTTTGTACATGTTGGGGATCATCAAAAGAAGACCCTGAGAAGCAGTAAAGGTGGTGGTCAAAGCACCGGCAGCTAAAGAACCGTGTACGGTACCGGCAGCGCCAGCCTCGGACTGCATCTCAACGACGCGGACTTCCTGTCCAAAGATATTTTTCTTTCCATCGGCAGACCATTTGTCCGTAACTTCCGCCATAACGGAAGAAGGCGTAATGGGATAGATTGCCGCCAGGTCGGTAAACGCGTAGGAAACGTGGGCCGCGGCGTTGTTACCGTCCATGGTTTTCATTTTTCTTGCCATTTTATATCCTCCTTGCAATTTGATCCGGATGTGTTTTACGCACAAAAAAGCGCTTGAAAAAACGAAACGTTTTTTCAAGTCTTCGGCGCCGGCAGCCGTCCTGCCGGAAATCAAGGAAAACAGCGTATAAACAGACGCAAATCCCCTCAATTCATCGTTACAATTTTATCACGCTTTCTTTTAAAAGTAAAGGGCCGAGTTTTAAAAAAGGTATCGTTTTCTCAGGATTTACACAAAAGACACAGAAAAGCAAAAAATGTACAATTCTAATTGTACGGAACAGGAACAATTTTAAGGCACAGCTTCATTTTAGACTATTATAAACAAAAACAGTTAAAAAATGAGAATATCCACATAAAAACTGTACCTATAAGCAAAATAGCTAAAGGGGAAAAAGGATTTTACCACGAAATTACAACAAATGAAAGGCCTTTTGTAACGACTTATTTGAAGGAATACAACGATATGGAAGAATGACTCTCGAAATAGTATGCTGGATCCAGCATACTATTTCATTTCTGCATGATTACCCTCAAACTGATTAGCTTGCTTGTCTAGGGCTTGTTACGTAAGCAGTGTTAAATAGCACCTTTTATAAATCATAGGCTGATAAGTAACTTGTCAAAAGCAGAAAAGAAATGACGATATTGGAGTATTATGATATAATGTGCAGAAAGACAGATTTTACTTTTAGGGGCTGGCTGAAGATGGATAGAACAAAATGGAAAGTCTTAGATAGAGGTATGATTAAGTACATAGCCATGTTTACCATGCTTTTAAATCATATCTCAACAATTTTTATGGAAAGCGGTAACTTTTTATCCGAGTTATTTCTAGATGTAGGATACTTTACGGCTATTATTATGTGTTATTTTCTTGTTGAAGGGTATCAATATACCCATTCAAAGAAAAAATATGCTTATAGATTGATGGCTTTTGCTTTGATTTCTGAAATACCATATTGTCTTGCATTTACAAAAAATGGAATATTAGAGTTTCGTGGATTGAATATGATCTTTACGTTACTCATATGCTTTTGTATCATTCTTACAGCTGAAAAAGTTAAGAATATAGTATGGAAAGTTCTTTTTATTTCAATGCTAATCTTACTTTCTTTGATTTCGGATTGGGCACTGTTAGCACCAATATTCACTCTTCTGTTTATATGGGCAAATGGTTCAAGAAAGAAAGTAAAAGTTGCTTTTATCATCTCTATTATCTTATTTGGCTTGTTTAATTTTGTCGGCGGAATTGGCAGGTTTTCAGTAAATACAAATATTCTTTATGCGTTAGGTAGCATTGTAGGAATGGCCCTTGCAGCAATTACTATCCTCTATTTTTATAATGGGAAACAAATGAAAAGAGGAAAGGCATTTTCTAAATGGTTTTTTTACTGGTTTTATCCAGTTCATCTTCTGGTGCTAGGTATCATAAGAGTTTCATTGTTGTAATATAACTCTCAGTTTGTATGGCAAGCGACAAACTGGAATTTACCGAGGCGATACAATGCTTGAAACTATACCTGCAAGGTACAAAATATCCCGTATTTATGGCGCATATTCGCATTTTTGAGGGTGTAAGATAAAACATTTCAATCCCACATGAAAAATTGAATACTTTAAACAGAGGATAGTTGAAAAACAATCGACTGTCTTTTTCTGCAATAAAAATAGCCGAGAATTACTCGGCTACGATCTCTTTTAGATCTGGGGAAGGCAGTTGTAATTTTTGTATTTTTACTTTATCGACCCGCCGTTCATCCATAGAAACATTGAATTGATATCCGTTGAAAACAATCTGGGGCGTTTCTTCATCTTTTGGGATACGGCCCAGCATATGGATGATAAACCCACCCAATGTGTCGAAATCCTCATCCTCTTCAAAGGATAGTCCCAGTAGCGAGCCTACATCCTCTAAATCGGTAGTACCGTCTACAATATAGGTATCCTCGGCAATTTTTTGGATATCTTCCTCCTGTTCGTCGTATTCGTCTTCGATATCTCCGACGATGGACTCCAGAATATCCTCCATACTGACGATGCCAGCGGTGCCGCCGTATTCATCGACTACTACCGCCATATGGGCCTTGCTTTTTTTGAATTCGGCAAAGAGGGCACGACATTTTGTGGATTCCGGCACAAATAATACAGATCGTATAAAATCTGCCGTTTGAAAATCCTCCGAGGAATTGCAGCCGACCAGACAGAGCAAATCCTTGACGTAAATTAGTCCGATGATGTTGTCCAGATCCTTGTCATAGACAGGAAGGCGAGAAAACCCTTCGTTGATAGCTAAGTAGACGATTTCGCTAATCTTTGCATTTTTTTCCACGGCGACGATTTCGGTGCGGTGAGTCATAACTTCCCCGGCGGTGGTATCGTCGAACTCAAAGATGTTGTTAATCATCTCTTTTTGGCTTTCTTCGATAAAGCCAATCTCATTTCCCACATCTACTAGCATTCGGATTTCCTCTTCTGTGATTTCTTCCTGCGCTTTGGATGGATCCGCTCCAAATAGTTTAGCAACCAGATAGGAGAAACCACGAATCAAAAATCCAAAAGGTGTGAACAGTGCCATCAGCACCCGGAGCAGGCCGACTGTGCTGTAACCGAACTCTTCACAGTAACGGCTGCCCAGCAGCTGCGGGATTTTAAAGCCGATAGCGACAACTGCAAAAACGGCAAGCAGCACGGCGCATAGCACGGAAAGAGCAGTCGCCAAAGTAGGAAGCTCCGACATATGAGGCAGCATGAGCCGTAAAAAGATTAGGCTCAGCCGCGCGCTGCCTACCCCTGCGGCGGCAGTGCCGCAAATCCAAGCTGTACTCCGAACCCGGTCGACAAAATTATTGTTGTTGTGGAGGCTGTCGTAAAGCCGCTTGGCCTTTTGATCACCACTCTCCGAACGTTCTTTTAAAGCGGAGTCGTTGACTCCAACGATGGCGGATGCGCTGGCTGTAAAATAACTGCACAGCACTAGCAATAGTAGCGTAATCAGCAAATACCACGTATGCCCGCCGTCCAAAATTAGAAACCCCCATTATTTTTTATTTAAGTTTATCATAGCGTGAAGGTTTTGTTTTGTCAACCGCTTCACTGCCTTTTCAACATAAATATACTAGCTGCAATATGAGTATGTTAAATATTATTGTCCATTCTAGCGCCTTCGATTGTGCACATAAATTAATAGATCGGTTAACTAATATATTGTAGGGATACAGATGCGTAGGAAATGAAAACGGTTAACTTAAATTTTGCTATTATAAAATATATACAAAAAATATAACAAAATATTATAAAATATAGAAATATTTTTAAAAACCCCTTTTCAAATTTGAAAAATAGTGCTATATTTAATGCGTAAAAAAAGAAATACAAAAAATATTATATTTTTTTAGATATTTATGAAACCGGTTTCGTAAAATGTTGCAAGAAAATCTCTATTTGTTACCTGCGGGCTCTTGAAAAACATCACTCATATCTGTATAAGACTATATGATTATTGTAGATTGTAGGATTGTCTGGTAAAAAAAAGTGTATTTTAAAGTTAGAGGGAACACGAAAACGGTTTCTTATGATAAATGCAACGGTGAATATCAAATGAGCTTGGATATTGGTCAAGCGACGGATGTACAATCATTGGTTTTGACTGATGATGTTTGAAAATATGGTTCTGTATAGCAGGAGGAAGAGACGATGAAAAAATATGATTGCGCCTTTCTGAAAAAAAACCTCTATTCCGGGGTCTTATGCGATGTGTTGGATGGAATGGGGTACCGGAATCAAAGCATCGGACAAAGGCTGATGCCGCTAAACGATGAAACGGTTATCTTCGGCCCGGCCTTTACCAGTATCGCCACGGTCGTGTATTCCATGCCGGAGCATCCTCTTACCGCCCAGTGCAAGGTAGTGGATCAACTGGGAGAAGGGGAGATTTACGTTCTGGTGACCCGGGGGGAATACAACTGTGCTGTCTTTGGCGAACTTTTTGCAACTGCGGTAAAGCAGCGGAAAGGAGCAGGAGTTCTACTGGACGGGTATGTTCGGGATTTGAAGGCCATTAAAGAAATGAACTTTCCCCTGTTTTATGCGGGTAGAGATCCCCGGACTTCAAAAGGGCGCGCTGAGATCAACGAGTGCCAGATCCCCGTCATTTTAGATGGAGTGACTATTCGTCCGGGAGACTTGATTTTCGGTGACATCGACGGAGTGGTCATCATTCCAAAGGAAATCGCCGACGAGGTATTTGAAGAGGCGCTGGCCACCATCAAAAAAGAAGATCAGGTTCGGGAGGGCCTCATCAACGGCGATTCCTTGGAAAAAGTATACGGCGAAATCGGCGCAATATAGGAGAGCGCTTTAAAAATATAAGCAAACGGAAGGAATATGAAGATGGCATCCCAAAAAAGGTTGACGATTGACGACATAGCAGCAGCAGCGGGGGTATCCAAGGCGACGGTGTCCCGTTATTTAAACGGACATCGGGAGCTGATGAGCGAAAAAACCTGGGAACGGATTAAAACCGTTATCGAGGTTAGTGACTACAAACCCAATGATATTGCAAGTAATCTGAAAAAAAGAACCACTAATTTGATTGGCGTTTCCATCGCGGATATTACTTCTCCCTTCTCGGTGGCACTAATTATGGGCATCAGCAAATGCTTGGATGAACATGGATACACCCTATTGATTTCCAACAGCGGCGACTCCCCGGAAAAGGAGCAGAACAACATCAACTCCTTGATTTCCAAAGGGGTTTCTGGGCTGCTCATCAACACCAGCGCCTATGACAATGATTTTTTGATCGAAAAATCCTGCAAAGGCGTGCCTATCGTATTGTGCGACCGGAAGGTGCGCAACTACAGCTTGGACATAGTCACTTCCGATCATGAGACCGGAATGCGGACATTGATTGAGCATTTAAAGGAAAAAGGCTACACACGGCCCATCCTTTTTACCCAATACTGGGAGCAAAATTCCACTCGAATGCGGAGGCGGGAAAGCTTTATCGGAGCTGTGGAGGAAATTTACGGATATACTCCGAAACCCCAGGAAGATATTTTCCTCATTGACCACAGCGAGGGAATCAGCACAGTTTCTCAACTGAAACGGATGCAGAAATCGCTCCGGACAGGTGATGTTCCTGCGGTCATCGGAACCAACTCCATCACTACGGCCCGCGTTTATCACGGCATTTCGGAAATGGGATTGTCCATGCCAGATGAAATCGGACTCTGCGGCCCGGAGGACTGGGATTGGAGCAACGAATTAAACTGGCCTTTCATGATTCGCCCCCATGTGACTACCCTGAAGGTGCCGTCTACCGAAATCGGATACCGCGCGGCGGAGCGGCTGCTGGAGAAGATGCAGCATCCGGATACCCTGCCTCAGGAAATTTCCCTTCCTTGTATTCTGAACGCCAGGGAATCCACAGAACTGCGGTAAAAAATATATCACCTGAATAAGGAGCCTTGTGCATGGAAAAGAGAGTTTTGCTTGTCGGCGAGCCCATGGGGCTGTTCATCGCCAATGAGATCGGCAAATTGGAGGATGTGAATAGTTTTGCCCTGACCACCTGCGGCGCGGAGTTCAACGTAGCGGTAGGGATAACCAGACTCGGCGGCAAAGTGACCTATATGACCAAGCTGGGCAACGATCCCTTCGGGAAGAAAATACTTAAAACCATGGAAACCACTGGAATCTCGACAGATGAGATTATCCTTTCCGACAGCCGCCCCACCGGATTTATGCTGAAAGAAAAAGTCGAGTCAGGCGACCCCGGTATCTTTTATTTTCGGAAAGGAAGCGCCGCCTCGAGCCTCAGTCCGTCGGATGTTGAACGCTTAGACTTTTCTAAATTCGATATTGTCCATCTGACGGGGATTACGCCGGCGCTGTCGGAATCCTGCCGTGACATGGCGGAGACGTTAAATCGGAAGGCCAGAGAAAATGGCTGTCTGTTTTCCTTCGACCCGAATTTGAGGCCGCAGCTCTGGCCGTCGAGAGAAAGAATGATTGAGTACATCAACAGCATGGCGATGAAATCCGACCTATTCCTTCCAGGAATCAATGAGGCAAAAATTTTGATTGAGGAAGAGAACCCGGAAAAAATCGCGCAAAAATACATAGAATTGGGCGCTAAAACAGTCATCGTGAAAGTGGGAGCCAAAGGCGCTTATTACGCTAGCTGCCGCGGGGAAAGCGGAACTGTGAATGGGTTTCCAGTGAGAAAAGTAGTGGATACCGTGGGGGCCGGAGACGGCTTTGCCGCCGGGGTGCTTACTGGGCTTCGGGAAGGGGCTTCTCTCCCGGAAGCAGTGCGCCAGGGCTGCGCCATTGGCGCTATCCAGGTCATGAGCAAAGGAGACAACGACGGGCTCCCCTATCGAGACGAACTGGATGCTTTTATAAAGGGAAAACCCGACTGGAGGCGGTAACATGTCCCAGACCATGCAGGTGTTTTACGAAAACGGACTGCTGCCCGTTGTGGTCATAGACGACGCAGACAATGCTGTCCCGTTGGCACAAGCATTACTGCGCGGCGGAATTTCCGCCATTGAAATCACCCTCCGCACCGACGATGGCGTAAAAGCCATTGAGCGTATCCACCGAGAAGTCCCCGAAATGTACGTGGGGGCGGGAACGGTCATCAACTGTGAAAAAGCCAGACAGGCGGTGCAGGCGGGCGCGCGGTTTATCATCAGTCCGGGGCTCAACGTCCCGGTGGTCGAATGGTGCAAAGAGCGGAATGTTCCGGTATTTCCCGGCGTCGCTACTCCTTCCGAAGTGGAAGCCGCTTTGAATCTGGGGCTTTCCGAACTGAAATTTTTCCCAGCGGAGGCAGCCGGAGGCGTTTCGATGCTTCGCTCCTTTGCGTCGCCCTATCCCATGGTACAGTTTCTTCCCACCGGCGGAATCGGTCTCCAAAACATGATGGAATATCTGTCACTGCCCAATGTGCGCGCCTGCGGCGGAAGCTGGCTCTGCCCACAGAAGCTGCTGAGGGAGAAACGGTTTGATGAGGTGGAACGGCTCACCCGGGAGGTGGTGACAAAGCTCCACGGATTTTCCCTTTCGGAAATCCGGCTCTCCTGCGCAACAACTATAGAAGATCGGGACAAACTGGCGGTTTTGAACGGATTCTCCGCTTCTGGGCTGCTGAAAATAGCGGATACCCGAGCGTTAGAGGGCGAAAAAAGTTCTATCGGAATTACTGTTAACGACGTTCACAGGGCAAGAGCTTTTCTAAAACGCCGGGGATTTTCCTTCCGGGCGGAAGACGGCCAGACGGAAATAGCGGGCTTTGCACTGCATTTCCAACAGAAAAAGAATTGAAACCTCCAAGAATAAACAATATTTTGGCGGTTTATATAGCGTAATAAAACGCTACACCATACCACCCGTCACAACAAGAGCGTTTTTATAAAAGGAATCGGGTATGTTCGGAGCAAGCGGTGCCTGTATTCCAAATTTCATTGACAAAGGGGGATTGCGTCAGATTTATTATGCTCGAGGGATTCTTCCGATTAAAAAGTCCCGTGAGGAAGCCAATCGGAGGAAAAGTAATTTTTACATAAGAGGTAAAAAAAGGAGGAAAAACATGAAAAAGGCAAGATTATTAAGCGTTTTGCTGGCATTTGCAATGGTATTTTCGCTGGGCCTTTCCGGCTGCCAGGAAGAACAGACCCCTCCGCCTGTGGATAACGACGGAAGTGTTTCGGAATCGACTCCCGAAGGCGACGCTACTGGAACCGGCGTAGCGGCCCATAAGGTCGGATTCATCCAGCTGACGCTGGGCACCACCTATCACGCCGCTATGAGCGAAAAGTTTGAGGCTTTGGCCAAAGAAAAAGGCGTCGATGTCAGTATGACGGTCAGCCAGAACAGAAGTGCTGAGGAGCAGCTGAAGTTAGCCGAGGACTTGATTGCACAGGGCGTAGAGGCCATCGTACTGAACCCTGTGGGCGACGAAATCGTCCCCTCTGTGGCACAGCTTTGTGAAAACGCCA
>CABUOE010000089.1 GCA_902493155.1 uncultured Eubacteriales bacterium | reverse complement strand
AGAAATTTTTCGCTCTCCTCGCTGACCCCGAAAAATTTCTGGAAAGCCGGGCCAATGTCAAAACCCGCCGCAACCGCAACGGTCAAGGTGGACACCCCGATGGCCGCAGCGACTAAAATGGCGATGCTCCTCTTGCTCCATCTTTTCCGTTTGGAGCGTACTTCCTTCAGCACATTCTGCTGGATGTTGTTCTGTTCCTGTTCTGTCAAAGCCAATTCCTCCATTTCAATTTCAGTGAGGAATTCTTCGTCCAGCAAATCCATACACTCGTCTATTCTGGTTTTGTTCATATTCATCATTATTCCTTCCTTGGAATCGGCCGCTAAGGTCAAACCACGGCCCCCTGCTCAATTAGCAGCGCTTTCAGCTTCTGCTTGCCCCGAAACAGCTTATTTTCCACCGCTTTCGGGCTGAGCCCCAGCCGCAGGGCAATTGCCTTGACCCGCTCGCAATAAAAATACCGGCGAATGAAGATTTCCCGATCCGGCTCTGGAAGTTCCGAAACCGTCTGCCGCACAATTTCCCTATTTCGTTTTCTCGACAGCTCCGACTCCAGGTCCAGCTCCATCTGCAATCCGTCTTCCTCCAGTGGAAGCAGTTCATAGACCCGCTTTTGGCGCCTTAAACGGTTGATAGCCGTATTGCGGGCAATGGAGGTGGTATAGGCCTTCAGGGTGCCTTTTTGAAGATCGATACTGCCGGCTGCCCGCCAAAGCTTCACAAAAGTATCGGAAATGCATTCTTCGATATCCTGCTGATGATCGGCTCCCAGAATCCGCACAGCCACTGCCTTACAGAGGCCGCCATACTGTCTGATTGCCTGCTCCACGCCCTTTTCCGGTTCGTTTTGCATGAGAGTGATAAGTTGCTGGTCGTCCAATTTCCGCACCACACTTTCTTTCTGAAAAGCTTTTCACCTATTAATACCGTCTCAGAATCAAAACCACTCACTATTTCGAAAAATATGTATAGAGGCCGTTGCAAAACAGCCTCTCCGGACAATAAGGTACAAAAGTAGGGGCTGATGCCCGCATCAGTCCGCTTTTAAGAGAAAATTTCTCTGAAAGGCGGGCTGGCGTAGGCGTCGGCCCCTGCATTTTTGTTTCAATGGTGCAAATTGTTATCATAAATTCATTTTGTACCGTTCCTTCATTTATCGTAAAAAATTCTGGTAAAGCTCATAGGCCAGCCCCAAAAGGCAGACAGCTAACATGAGCCATAAAATCGCCGTCACCGTTTTGAACACTGCCTTTGGTTTGCGGTGCCTGCGGTATCTGGAAGCCACAAGCCTTCCCCCTTCCCACCGGATATTCCGATGGAATCAGTATGTGCAGTTGACCGCTCCCATATCCGTGAGGAAGTAATATTTGTGATTGCTTTCAATTGGTTCGCCCCGGCAGGCGAACATCTGGGACACGTTGGTCACCTGGTAGCCCTCTTCTATCAGCTTTGGAAGGAGAATGTCAAGCGCATCAGCCGTTTTTTCATATATGTCGTGGAGCAGGATAATCGACCCGTCCTTGACATCCTCCATCACATTGTCAACAATCTCCTGAGCGTCGTAGGCCTTTCCATCCTGGGAATCCACGTTCCAGAGAATCGCCGCCATATGGATTTTATCGAGAATCACCTGATTGAGCCGTCCATAAGGCGGCCGGTACAGTTTCGGTTCTTTGCCGGTCAGATCTTTGATCATCTTGTTGGTGTCGTCCATCTGTTGGTTGATGGAATTCTGATTGAGTCCAACCAGTTGTTTGTGACTGTAGCTGTGGTTTCCGATTTCCATGCCGTGATTAAAGGCGTAGAGGGCGTTCTCCCCGTATTCCTCCAGCCGGTATCCCATGACGAAAAAGGTGGCCTTGCTGTTGTATTTCGCCAGTGTATCCACAATGCGCTGGGTGTATGGGGAGGGGCCGTCGTCAAAGGTTAAAGCGACGATGGGCTTATCCGGATCCAGGTTGTCCACATTTTCCTCCTCCATGGACCACCAGGGTAGGTCGGTGCCGCCGATGCGGCCGTCGGAAATGGGCTCCGACGACACTTCGGAGGACGGTTCTTCTTCCGAAATACTGGAGGAGGCCGAATTTCCAGAAAAAGACTCCTCCTTGGAAGAAACCGGCTGTGGGCGCAGGCAAAGGTACAGAGTGTATCCGAAAATCAGCAGCGTCAGCACGATCAGAATGCTATAAAACCGGATCGGATGCTTTTTTGGTTCCATGCTCCCCCTCCTTTCCTGCCGAAACAATATGATAATATTATACTATAAATTCAATCATCCGTCTAATACAAAACGGTAAAATATAATTACAATTTCATTCCAATATTTGGGCAGATAAACAATTGACGGGAATCCGTTTAAACGAATTCCCGTTTTTCCCTTATGATTCTTTTTGTATGGCCCGAAGTGCCTCCCGGATGTCCCTCACGCCAATGAGTTCCAAATCAAACCGGATACCACCTAGCTGTTCCAGGGACGACTGAGGCAGGATGCAGCGTTTAAAGCCCATCCGCTCCCCTTCCCGGATGCGGTCCTCCACCCGGACGACCCCACGAATTTCCCCACCCAGGCCAACCTCTCCGATGGCAAAAGTATCCGACGGAACCGGCTTATCCCGCAGTCCCGATACCATAGCTAAGGCGATGGGCAGATCGGTTGCCGGCTCGTCCAGCCGCAAACCGCCCACCACGTTGACATAAGCGTCCAGGTTTCCAAAGAAGTACCCAGCCCGCTTTTCCAGCACAGCGATGAGCAGCGACATCCGGTTGTAATCAAATCCCGTCGCCATCCGGCGAGGGGACGGGAACCCGGTTTTCGTAATCAGCGCCTGAACTTCGGCCAGCACCGGGCGACTTCCCTCCAACACGCAGACGACACAGCTCCCGGAAACGTCCTGGGGCCGCTCTTTGAGCAGCATGGCCGACGGGTTTTTGACCTCAGTAAGGCCCTTGTCCCGCATCTCAAACACCGCAATTTCATTGGTGGCCCCGTACCGGTTTTTTACCGCCCGAAGAATACGGTAGCTGTGGTGCTCGTCCCCCTCGAAAAAGAAAACCGCGTCCACAATGTGCTCTAAGACCCGCGGCCCCGCCAGATTTCCCTCTTTGGTCACGTGTCCCACCAAAATGATAGAGATGTCGTTTTCCTTGGCAACTGCCAGCAGGGCATTAGTGCATTCCCGCACCTGCGAAACGCTTCCCGCCGAGGAAGCTACCCCCGAAAGCACCATAGTCTGGATGGAGTCGATGATCACCACCTGAGGCTGTTCGTTCGTAATGGTAGCGATGATAGTCTCCAAGTCGTTGTGAGCCAAAATAAACAGATTCTCAGCGGTTACTCCGAGCCTCGTCGCCCGGAGCTTGATCTGCTTTGCTGATTCCTCCCCCGACACATAGAGCACCTTAAGCCCCTGTCCCAGCGACTGGGACACCTGCAATAACAGGGTCGATTTCCCGATGCCCGGGTCGCCGCCCAGCAGCAGCAGAGAGCCCTTGACGAGTCCCCCTCCCAGCACCCGGTCCAGTTCGGAAATCCCGGTCAGATACCGGATATCCTCCTGGGAGTGGATTTCCCCGATATGGGAAACCGCCGCCGGCTTTCCCCCGCCCCGGGAACCGGACACTGCCGGGGAAGCAGCCATGGGCGTCACCTGTTCAAAGGTGTTCCACGCCGAGCAAGCCGGGCATTTCCCCATCCATTTTACCGTCTCATATCCGCATTCCCTGCATACATACAGGTCTTTCGCCTTGGCCATCGCTCATTCCTGCCCTTTCCCGTCCATTTCGATTGTTTGCTCAGCCGACCTGATCCTCAATCTGCTGATCGTTTCCTAATTCTTTGACAAGGCCGCTGTAAATCACAAACGCCACCTTGCTTTGGTATTCCTCATTTAATAAATTCCCACACTCTTCCGGATTGGAAATAAAACCGCATTCCACCAGCACAATGGGGTTTTCACTCCGATACAGCAAAAACAGGTCCTTGCCGCCGGGCTTGATTTCCCTAGTGTTGTCAGGTTGAAGCTCTGAGGCAAAGGTTTTCTGAATCGACTGGGCAATTTCCTTGCTCAGGGGATTCTTTTTGCCGTAAAACATCTGTGCCCCATGATATTTCGATTGAGGAAACTGGTTTTGATGAATGGAAAGGACGATAGCATCCGGATTTTTCTCGATGAGCTTCAGTCGATTGTACATATCGGATTTTTTTTGCTTGCCGATGCCCTTGATGCCATCGTCGTAAATGGACACGTCGGTATCTCTTGTCATCAGCACCTCGTATCCCTGGATTTCCAGCAGGCTCCGAAGCTTTAGAGAGATGGCGAGATTGATGTCCTTTTCGATGACGCCGCCGGTTCCAATGGCGCCGCCGTCCATGCCGCCGTGGCCCGGGTCGATAATGACTTTCCGGAACTGGGACGGCTCCCCCGCCGCGGAAAGATGTTCCTTTACCTGACTCGCCGCGACAAAAAACATAACCACCGCCAGCAGTACCGCAGAAACGGTCAGCAACCCCCCATGACGACTTTTTCTCATCAAAACCCACCCTTTGCATACAGAATCTTTTTTAAAGCTTATTCGGTATGCCGGGAGAATATGAGTGGACAGCCTTTATGGCGATATAACTAGATTCCGGGATTCGATCTCCGGCTAAAGGATGCCAGCGGGTAAAGCTTTATTCCGCCTTATTTTCCTGCCTATAAACCAGTCTTTCCTTAATAGAAATGTGCCGCACGCCCAGTTCGTACCCCACAGTACAAAATGCCACATAAATCAGCGGCATCAGCGCCAAAATGACAAACGCCCCCCAGGAAAGCCCCGGCGTCGACGCCGTCGCCCAGCCCCAGTCTCGGTGAATGAGCTTCATAAACCCATAAAGCGGCGCATTGAGGATGCGGAAGGTCCGCAAAAAGTCGAAGGGCAGGATTTTGGCAAGGGACAGCGCCAGCACTACGTCCATGATCCCGTAGGGAATCATAGCGAGAAGCCCGACCTTCAGTCCTTTGTACGGTTCTCTCTCGATCCGCCCGAACTGGATGTAATTCGCTTCCTTGTCCCCCTGTCGCCACATGAATTGATAGACCATGCCCCCGTCCAGTACGAGGCAGACCACTCCCATGAGCAGCAGCGCCCACCATCTGTCCTCGAACAGGAACTTGATGGTCCCGCATAAAATCATCGAGTAGATGGTCGCTAAAAATAAATTGAGATAGGTCTGGCCGGTCAGATACCCGATGCCGCATTTAAAATTGCCTTGCTGTTTTTTTGTCACGTTGCAGTCGTCCTTTCTCTTGGAGCCGGTGTATACAAACTTTTAAGGAAATTTTCCCTGATTCACTAGATATATCCAGGTATTTTATCCCTATACATCCTTGCGGATAATCGTTCCCTCCGCCACAGGGGTTTTAAGTGGAAAAGAAAACTTCATATGGGCATGTTTCGTGTCATCAATGGCTTCCCCAGCCTCGTTATAAAGCTCTGTAATGGCAATTTCCACCGGCCGTTTCCCCGGCTCCAGCAGTTCCACCTGATCCCCCGCAAAAAACTTGTTTTTCTGGGTGCAGTAGGCCACTCCATCCTTCCAGCAGTCCACCACCGCCACGATATCACAATTGCGGATGTAGCCGCCGGTGTCGTACCGCTGTCCCTCCTGGGGCCGTCCGAAATAGAACCCTGTAGAATAATCTCTGTGGCTTACCTTCCGCACCTCGTCCATGAGCCAGGGCTCTAATTTCCAATTTTGGGGACTTTCAAGATAGCTGTCCACCGCAATCCGGTAGGCGTTTGTCACCGTCGAAACATAGTAGGACGATTTGGCCCGTCCCTCGATTTTCAGCGAAGTGGCCCCCGCCTCGATCGCCTTATCGATGTACTCCAGCATACAGAGGTCTTTTGCGTTTAAAATGTACGTCCCCTGCTCGTTTTCCATGATAGGCATAGGCTGGTCTAGGCGCTTCTCCTCCACCAGGTAATATCCCCACCGACAGGGCTGGGCGCATTCGCCCCGGTTGGCGTCCCGATGGGCCATATAGTTTGACAACAGACACCTCCCCGAAAAGGACATGCACATTGCCCCGTGAACAAAAACCTCGATTTCGAGCTCTGATGGAGTGTGGTCTCGAATGTAGCGGATATCCTCCAGAGACAGCTCCCGGGCCAGCACCACCCGCTTGGCCCCCATTTTATAAAATTCTGTGGCTGTCACCGCGTTGACGATGCCCGCTTGGGTGGAAATGTGGATTTCCACCTGGGGGGCCGCTTTCTTTGCCGTGGCCAGCACGCCGATGTCGCTGACGATAAAGGCATCCACTCCGCAGCCTGCGGCATTTTGGAGAAATTCCCCCAGCCGTTCCATTTCCCTGTTGTTCGGCAGGGTGTTGCAGGTGAGGTAAACCCGCACGTCCCGCTCATGGGCGTATTGGACGGCCGCTTTCAGATCGTCCATATGAAAATTCGCCGAAGCCGCCCGCATGCCATACTCAGTGCTTCCCAGGTAGACAGCGTCCGCCCCAAAGCGAATGGCAGCCCTGAGCCGTTCCATGTCCCCTACGGGAGCCAGTACTTCCGGCTTTGTCATCATCGTGTTCATTCCTCCAAACTTCTTGATTGCCGCGGGTACAAACGAGAACCCTTCCCCCTTCCCGCAGCAGCCCTATGGGAAAGGAGAAGGGAAAAATCGTTTACAGTCTCAAATCCAGCGCTTACCGAGCGTTCTGGCGAAGGCCCGCTTTCTGGACGTTTTGGTTGTGTTCTTCCAGCGTCTCGGCATAATAGAACTCACCCGTACGCAGATCGGTGCAGAAGAAGTAGTACGAGGTGTCCTCCGGCTGAAGCACCGCCATGATGGCATCTAATCCGGGGTTGTTGATAGGTCCGGGCGGCAAACCGTTGCCCACATAGGTGTTATAGGCATCGGCGATTTCCTGGCTGCCCTGATTTCCAAGAATCTGCTCAGTGGCGTAATCTCTGGTAGGGTCGGCATCCAGCCGCGGGAAGGTGGCCGGGTCGTTTAGGCGGTTTAAGTAAACCGACGCGACCTTTTTCATCTCCTCCACATTGGGGGCCTCCGCCTGGACGATGGACGCGATAGTCAGCAGTTCATGGAGGTCCATGCCCTGCTTTGTCATCAAGTCCTTCACATCAGCGGAAATCTTGGAATCAAAGTTCACAAGCATCTTGCGGATGACGTTGAGGGGCGAATCTCCTTTATAAAACTCATAGGTGTCGGGGAAAAGATAGCCCTCCATCTTGTAGAAAATCCTGCTGTCGTCTGGAATCTGCTGTTCAAAATCGAAGCCGAAATCGGTGGAGTTCACCTTGGACATAAAGTCTGCAGCTTCGCAGACGCCGTTTTCGCTGAGAATCCGCGCAACTTTGTTCAGCGGCAGTCCCTCCGGGATGGTGACCGTCACCGTCTCCCGCTGGTTGGATTTCTGCATCGTCCGCATCATGATGGTATAGCCCATGTTTGTATTGAGCACGTGCTCACCTTCGGCGTATTTTCCGTCGTAATTTTCGTAACCGGATATCTTCTCAAAAATCCACGGGTATTTGATAAGCCCCTCATCATGGAGGATATTGCTGATCTCCTTAGTGGTGGCCCCTTCGGGAATGACGATTTCAATGGCCTTATCAGGCTTAGTCACTGCTAAAACGTCGTTAATGGCACTGATGCAGAAATAAGAAATCACCGCGCAGACCGCCAGCACTACTAAAATATAGACAATCGAATAGATTTTGCCTTTGCGGCGCACTTTTTTGCGCTTTCTTCGGGGCGGCTCCTCTCCGAACGTCCCCACGGCATAGGCGCCGGTTTCCCGCTGTTCCTTCGCTTTCTGAGAATCGAAGGGCATCGTCTGTTCCAAGGGCTCTCGAGGTCCGTCAAACTGTTCATCGCTGTCATAGAGGGGAAAAGTCCCGGTGTCTTCCATTCCCGGTTCCATTCCTTCCTTGTTTTTTTCGTCCATGCTTTTTCTCCTCTGCCGGAAACCCCCGGCTCTATTTTCCGTGAAACCGTTTCACAAATTTATCTGTTACCAGTATATCGACCATTTTATCATATCTTCCGTGAGGGAGCAACGATTTTAGACAAATATTGTAGCAAACCCCTATATTTTTCCCGTCGTATTTGGACAGAAAGCGGTCATAGTACCCCTTGCCATACCCTAATCGGTATCCCTGGATGTCGAATCCAAGGCCCGGCAGGATACAAACGGACCCCTCAAATGCCTTCAGTTCCCGACACCGCTCAGGAGGCGGCTCCAGTACCCCAAAGGCTCCCGGTTCCAAATCGCCCAGGGAACGGATGATGTAGAACTTCATGTCGATCTTACCCGGTGTGCAGCGGGGCACCGCCACGGTTTTTCCGTCCAGCAGAGCCTGCTCAATAAGGGCTTTGGTGTCCACTTCGATGTCAGTAGAGACATAAGTAAGAAGGATTTTAGCGTTTCTATACTCCGGCAGCTTCAAAACCCTATCGAGAATCGCCATGTCCTTCCTGTTTTTTTCCTCGAAAGGCATCTTGCGCCGCAGATCCTTAAATTCCGCCCGCAGTTTTTTCTTGACTTCCCGGATGTCTACTCTTGCCATTGGATACCTGCCTTCAGATGCTCTGCCCGACCCGGCGAACA
>CABUOE010000088.1 GCA_902493155.1 uncultured Eubacteriales bacterium | reverse complement strand
CTTCCTCGGCAATCAGTTCCTTGATATCCTGTAAAAACTCCACCTTGATTTTGGTAAGCGCTTCAATTTTTTCCACAGAAGCGCCTTTTTTCAGAGCCTCGTAAATGATGAATTGCCGCTCGCTGGTGGGAACCTCCAAAGCCTTTAACAGCTCCTCCAAGCTCATTTTCTGGAACTTCGGCACCTGGCCTAATCCATACCGGCCGATTTCCAGGGAACGGATTGCCTTGAGGTAAGCCTCCTTGAAGGTTTTGCCAATGCTCATGACTTCGCCGACAGCCCTCATCTGGGTGCCCAGCTTGTCCTCGGCGCCTTTAAATTTCTCAAAGGCCCAGCGGGCAAATTTAATGACCACATAGTCACCATCCGGCTTGTAGTTTGCAAGATTGCCGTACTTGCCGCAGGGAATCTCATCCAACGTGAGCCCCGCCGCCAGCATAGCGGACACCAGCGCGATGGGAAAACCAGTGGCTTTGGACGCAAGTTCTGGGGTTGATTTCGATGACGATGATCCGACCGGTTTTAGGGTCGTGCGCGAACTGAACGTTGGTGCCGCCGATGACCTTGACCGCGTCAACGATGCGCCAAGCCTGTTCCTGCAACTGATCCTGCACCTCTTGCGAGATGGTGAGCATGGGGGCTGCGCAGAAGCTGTCGCCTGTATGTACTCCCAAGGGGTCAATATTCTCGATGAAGCAGACGGTTATCATCTGGCCCTTGCTGTCCCGGACGACCTCCAGCTCCAGCTCTTCCCAGCCCAGAATGGACTCCTCGATGAGCACCTGGCCGATCATGCTGGCCTGGATACCGCGACTTACGATTATTTCCAGCTGGGCTTCATCGTAGACCAGTCCGCCGCCGGCGCCGCCCATGGTAAATGCCGGACGGACGACTACGGGGTAATGAAGCTCTGAGGCAATTTTTTTGGCCTCTTCCACTGAGTAAGCCGGAGCGCTGCGAGCCATTTCGATCCCCAGAGAATTCATCGTCTCCTTAAAGGCAATCCGGTCTTCGCCCCGCTCGATGGAATCGATGTGTACGCCGATGACTTCCACGCCGTATTCCTTGAGGACACCCGCTTTGTGTAGTTCCAGGCAGAGGTTCAGCCCGGTCTGGCCGCCCAAGTTGGGCAAAACCGCATCGGGGCGCTCTTTTGCAATAATCTCCGTTAGTCTTTTCACATTGAGGGGTTCAATATAGGTGACGTCCGCCGTATCGGGGTCGGTCATGATGGTGGCGGGGTTGGAGTTTACGAGGACGATCTGATAGCCCAGCTTGCGGAGCGCCTTACAGGCCTGAGTGCCGGAATAATCGAATTCGCAGGCTTGCCCGATGACGATTGGCCCGGAACCGATAATCAAAATTTTGTGAATATCCTCACGTTTTGGCATTGCATTCAATCCTTTCCATACACATCATATCTCTTCTATAAAAAATAGTAAAGTTGCGGGCACTTCATGCCCGCAATTTGCCTGGTAAAACAGGCAAGTGCAATCCGCTATTCGGATTGCAACTATTTTTTTACAATTTATTTTTTCAAAAGGCAAACGCCTTTTGAAACCATCTTTGATGGATTTTACCGCATGTAATGCGGTAAATAGAAAGTAAATTATAAAAAATAGCTATTTTACTCGATTATAGAGAGTACGCCGTCTGCTATTTTTGTTACCGCTAATGTTTATTTTATGTTATTCCAGTTCGGATTGCTTCGCAATCTTCCTCCTATCATAAATTATAATAAGGATACAACTTTATGTAGAAAAATGCAAGATAAAATCTTTCTTCTCCTATAAAATTCATATTTTAACAATATTTATTCAATTTATTCCGTTCCATTCTGTAGATTTTTACGAAAGCAAACCTACATGAAATATGACTCTTTCGACCACAATATATTGTGTCAACCCCCTTTTTTCAGCCATATTTTTTTATTCACATCCTGAATGTGGAGAAAAAGTGTCGAAAACGCCTCACCTACTATGGTTATTCCCTAGGAATGTGGAATATGTGAAAAACTCCATAAAACTTTTTTATTCTGTGGAAAATCCAGTGGAAACTGTGGAAAACTTGTTATTTTTTTTCAAAAATTACAGTTTGTAATACCTTGTTTCCAAAAAGTCGCTGAAATTGGGAATGAATACAAAAAAGGTAGTATTTCAACAAAACAGAACAACTTTCCACAACCTCTTCACCACAAAAAAAGAAAAATATTTTTCTGTGGATTATTTTCTTGAAAACGGTGTCTAAATATAGTATAGTAGAAGTTACTAAGGCATCCGGACGGCATGAATAAAAAATCAGGACGGCTACACCGTCCTGATTTTTACTGAATATTCAGATTGCAATCATATCCACTTCGACCTCTTGCTGCCGGGCGTACCGAACCGTATAGGCGGTGCCGCCCTTCTTTTCCTGATTATACACTGCAATCAGCCGGGATGAGTGATCCACGAGATACCGGTTACGCTCAAAAAAGCGTTCTGAATCGTACTGATCAGAGATCATGATCACTTCGTCGGTCTTCTCCAGAAGATTACGAAAACGGATACGCCACTCCTGAGGCCAAGTGTTTGCCTGCTGCGGAAAAGGCACCACCGCGATAAGCTTTAAGTTCTTAAACTGCCGCTTTAACCCCAGCACAATCTCACCAGCCCAAATATCGACCCCCATTGCCATGCCGCACAGAAAAGTGGTATAGCCGTCATCGACAGCGCGTACGATAGCGTTATGAAGTTCCAGCTTAATGGCGTTGACTTCTTCGGAATTTTCCACAAAGGGCGAAACGATTTTTTCCGGCCGATGTCCGGTAAACGAAACAGTTTGTTCCCGCATACAACATCCTCCCAAGGTTGTTTAATTATTTTATTATAACTTATAATTATGACAAAAATATGAATTTTTGAACATTTGTTTGAAAGGTTGCCTGCACCATGGATTTTTTAAAGAGAACCTGGGCTGAAATTGATCTGAATCATCTGGCCTTTAATGTAAACGAGATCCGCAAATGCCTTCCGGAAACCACTCGGATGATGGGCGTGGTGAAAGCGGACGCCTACGGTCACGGAGACCGCTATATCGCAAAGGAAATGGAAAACCTGGGACTGCGGGACTTCGGTGTGTCCAACCTGGAAGAAGCTCTCTCTCTCCGGAAAAGCGGTGTAGAAAGCGATATCCTGATCCTGGGCGTCACCCCCGCTTCTGCCGTAAGAAAGCTCGCAAAGAACCATATCACTCAGACGGTTTATTCCCTGGAATATGCCCAAAAACTAAACGAAGCCGCAAAACGGGAGGATGTCCGCATCAACTGTCATATGAAGTTGGACACCGGCATGGGGCGGATTGGCTTCCGCGCGGGAGAAGATTTCATCGCCACAGAGAAAATGGTCTCGGCCTGCAACCTGTCAAATCTGGATTTTACCGGGATTTTTTCCCACTTTTCTTCTTCCGATGACATCAGCGAGGAAGGCATTTGCTATACGAAAAAACAAATAGAGCATTTTGATAAAACGGTTGCCGTTTTGGAGCAGCAGGGTATCCATTTCGATGTAAAGCACCTGCAAAACTCCGCCGGTGTCCTCAATTACCGGGATTGTCATTACGATATGGCACGGGTGGGCGTCATTCTCTACGGGCTTTCACTGGATACCCTTCCTGGCTGTGCCATTCCCCTCAAGCCGGTCATGTCCATCCGTTCCGCTATTTCCATGGTAAAAACGGTACATAAGGGCGACTGCATCAGTTATTCCCGACGTTTCACCGCCGAGAGGGAAATGCGGCTGGCAACTGTCCCCATCGGCTATGCAGACGGTTATCTCCGGGCGTTTGCGGACAAAGGGAGGATGATCGTCCGCGGACAGTACGCGAAAATCGTCGGATCCATCTGTATGGATCAGCTTATGCTGGACGTGACCGATATTCCCGACGTCAAAGCCGGAGATATCGCCACTGTCGTCGGAGCGGACGGCAACTGTCAGGTTACCTTTGGGGAGCTGGCGGAAATCGCCGGCACCATTCACTATGAGCTGGCCTGCCTGATCAGCCGGAGAGTCCCAAGGGTCTACCGAAAGGATGAAAAAACTGTTGGAATCATCGACTATATCGTGGGAGAATAAAAAGAAACGCCGGCAAACGGTAAAAATCGTTGCTGGTATTTTTGGAGATTTTCCATCATTTCCCGAGTTTTGTCCATAAAATTCACGGTTTTTGCCTTGACATCGGCACAAAAAATACGGTAGTATGAAGAAAAGGATTACAAAAACAGTGAGGAGGAATTGAGATGCTGCTAAAAGAAATCAATCGGGCAACCTTTAAGCAATTCGGTACGCCGCTTCAGAGTCTAGAGCCCTATGAACAATGGCAGCAGACCCTCTACGAAGAGGATATCCGCGCCACATCCTACCTGTGGCACTTTAATACCGAAATCGTCATTGCGCCTATCAGCGGTGTGGGACTGCTTTATATCCGGACCGAGGACAGTATCACCCAAAAATTTCTCTTAGACCAACCGATCCTCATCCGTCCCAATGTACAATTTGCCATTTTGCCTTATGACGAAAGCCGGCTCAAATACTATATTTACAGTCAAAGTCCCAAAATTATCACCCCCACTGCTAGCACGCTGACCGGTACGGGCTTTATCCCCAACGTCAACGTCAAGACGATGTACACCATCCTCTATCAAGAAAAAAACAAACAGTTTTCTTTCCGCGGAGAAAAACACGTCTTTTGGGAGTTTACCTATGTCAATAAAGGCACCATGATCTGCGCTGTGGACAATGTGAGTTATGAGCTAAAGCAGGGGCAGATGATGTTCTTCGCGCCCCACCAGTTTCATGAGCAGCGTTCCGATGGAAAGGCACCCCTCAGTTTCCTGACCGTTACCTTTGACGGCGATATCGTCCATCCGGAGAGTATCTCCAACCGGGTGTTTACCGCCGACGACAGCTGTCTCGAGATTATCCGCAGCATCATCGGCGAGGAACGGGAAAACTATTTATACAGCGACGATATGATCGCCTGCGAGATGACGAAGCTCATCATTACCGTTGTCCGCAACATCCTGACGGACTCTACTTCCGCCAAAACGCCGACCACCCTGAAAATATCGGTGGATAATAAATACATCGACACCTGCATGGAAGTGATCCACGACAATATCACCTCCCCCATCACCCTTCCGTGGCTCGCCCAGCAGTTAAATCTCAGTTCCTCTTATCTGTCCAGCCTGTTTAAACAGAAAGTAGGGCGGAGCATTTCGGAATACATTCGTCTGGTCCGTCTGGAAAAGGTGAAGGAAATGATTCGGGAAGGCAGGTATACCATCGCTCAGATTTCGGATATGATGGGATACTGCTCCCCCACCTATCTCTCCACCGAATTCAAACGGGAATATGATATGTCCCCGAAAGAATACGCAAAAATGATCGAGTAATCAATACCGAACAGAAAAATTTCAGCATATGAAAAAAGGCTTCCCAAAATCAGATGGGAAGCCTTTTCTTTCCACTATAAAAGAGGCTGTTTTCTACAGCCTCTTTTGATTTTACTGTACCCAAACGCCGTTTGCGTCTACTTTATATCCGTCGATTATCGTGTTCCGGTCTAATTTGCCGTATTGACTGAAATGATAGGTCTTTCCATCGATTTTATTCCATCCCAGCACGCAGTATCCATTACTGGACTGCATGTAATAGGTATCGCCGGCGATGGTGTTCCAGCCGGTGGCCATGACGCCGTCGTCTTTAAGGTAACACCAAGTTTTCCCGTCATAAGTCTTGATCCAGTAATTGCGCTTCATATAGCCGTCTTTGTCAAAATAGTACCAGTCGTTTCCGACCTGTACCCAACCGACCGCCATACCGCCGGACGCTTTCAGATAGTACCAGGTGGATTTGTCCGGAGTGAGACGCCACTGGCTGGATACCATGCTGCCGTTAGAATTAAAGTAGTACCAGGTGTTGCCGTCCTTGCACCAGCCAACCGCCATGCCGCCCCAATCCTTCAGGTAATACCATGTGCCGCTCAGCTGGAGCCAGCCGGTCTGCATCTCGCCGCTGCCCGGTTTGAGATAATACCAAGCGGTGTCGTATTTCTGCCAGCCTGTCAGCATCTTGCCGCTGGAATGGAGGTAGTAATAGGTCCCGTTTAAGTTGAGCCAGCCAGTTTTCATAGCCCCATTGGAAGGATCGAGATAATACCATTCGCCGTTGATTTTCTGCCAGCCAGTAGCGTTGCTTCCGTCTGTCTTCTGGAAGTAATACACACCGTTTTGCAGCACCCATTTACCGCTCAGGTCCTCGGTTGGAGTGGAGGGCTTTTCAGGCTCCGGATCGGTTGTTCCGTTTGCAGAATACCGCCCCTGGCTGTCAAAGGTATAGCTTTTTCCGTCGATCTCCTGGGTTCCGGTGGCGAAGGTGCCCTTATCGTCCAGAAAATAGTAGTAGTAATCGCCTTCCTGCTGCCAGCCCTTCACCATCTGAGGCACCGTGGTCAAAGTGTTTCCATCGGATTTCAAATCCGACAAAATCGCCTTCTGTGTGCTGGAATTCATGTCAATGCTGTTGTAGGTGAGCCCGATCACACACTTGGACACTTCCGGCATACCGGTCAGATCGCTGATCTTGTTCTCATCCAAATAAAGGGTTTTGAGTCTCGTCAGGTTTTCCAAACCGGAGATATCGGAGATGCTGTTCTGGCTCAAATCCAAATAGGTCAAGGTTCTCAGCCGCTCCATACCGGCAAGTGTACTCAGAGCGTTGTTCCGCATACTCAAAGTAGTCATACTGGTGGGCAGATTTCCCACTCTGGTAATGTTATTGCAGTCCAATACCAAGTTGTCCAAGCTGGCCAAAGTGGACAAATCGGAAGTAAAGCTCAAGTTATTGTAACTAAGGTCCAAGGTCTCTAGGCCGTCCAAACCAGAAAGAGCTTCCACGTCGTCCAAATTGTTGTGGCTCAAATTGAGCTCTTTCAGCTTGTCCAAATCGGCAAGTCCATCCACCGAAACAATCTTATTTTGAGAAAGATTTAAGTAATTGAGCCGGGTCAAACCATCCAGCGCATCAGTATTGCGCAGGGAGTTTTCCGAGGCATCCAAAGAAGTGAGCTTGCCCAGTCTGGAGATGCCTTTCAAAGATGTCAGCCCCTGCCCGCTCACGTCCAAGCGGGAAATGCCGTTGAGTTCATCTACGTTAAGTTCGCCGTCCTCGTTTAAATCCGCCATTTTTAGGAGGATATCATAGAGTTTAGAGTCAAACTCTGAAGAGGGTACGACTGCAAATACATTGTCCGTAGTAGCTGCGGTGACCGATTCTCCAAAAAAGGATGAGCCTGTCGCTCCTACGCCTAAAACCATCGCGGCAGCTAAAGCGGCAGCCGCTGTTTTTTTACCAAATTTTCCTGACAGGGATAATTTCTTTTTCTGTTGCATTTCAATCACCATTCCTTTTAAATTTGTTGTCAATTGCAACAAATTTCAGTGTGAAAAATCATATTTTTCACACTACCTTCATCTGCTGTATCATCAGGACTTTTCTCAGCCGCCCGTTCCCCCAGAAAGAACGGGCGGCTATTGTTTCTATGTACCTACCAAATAGTATATCACACTTCCCCAAAGAGGTAAAGAAAATCCTGATTTTTCACATAAAAATGCCTTTGTTTTAATAGTGTGTTGAAAAAAGAAAATTGATGCACTCCGGCAAAATATTCCCACACCCCCAAAAATCCCTTTAACGGGGGATTTTTGACACTGTTTCCGGAAAGAAATTACTTGACTTCTCCCTCTATTTTCTTTACAATGGAAGGTAGTACAAATTCGGAGGTAATCAGGAATGCTGAAAAATAGCGAAAAGACCATGAATCAAATCGTCACCCTCTGTAAAGGAAGAGGTTTCGTCTACCCCGGAAGTGAGATTTATGGCGGCCTTTCCAACACTTGGGACTACGGTCCTCTCGGTGTGGAGTTTAAAAACAACGTCAAACGCGCCTGGTGGAAAAAATTCATCCAGCAGTCCCCTTATAACGTCGGCATCGACGCCGCTTTACTCATGAACCCTCAAGTCTGGGTTGCATCCGGCCATGTCGGCGGATTTTCCGACCCTCTGATGGACTGTAAGGAATGTAAAACCCGTCATCGTGCCGATCAGCTTATTGAAGAACAGACCGGTGTGGTTCCCAATGGCTGGAGCGACGAGCAGATGATGAAGTTCATCGAAGAAAACGACGTAAAATGCCCCAACTGCGGTAAGAAAAATTTCACCGACATCCGCAAATTCAATCTGATGTTCAAAACCTATCAGGGCGTCACCGAGGACGCGAAAAATGAAATCTACCTGCGTCCCGAAACCGCTCAGGGTATTTTTGTAAACTTTCCCAGCGTCCAGCGCACCACCCGCAAAAAAATTCCCTTCGGTATTGGACAGATCGGTAAATCTTTCCGAAACGAAATCACCCCTGGCAACTTTACCTTCCGCACCCGGGAATTCGAACAGATGGAGTTGGAGTTTTTCTGCAAGCCCGGCACCGATTTAGAGTGGTTTGCTTACTGGAAGGACTACTGCAAAAACTGGCTGCTGTCCTTAGGTATCAAAGAAGAAAATATCAAGCTCCGCGACCACGAAAAAGAGGAACTTTCTCACTACTCGAACGCCACTACCGACATCGAGTTTATGTTCCCCTTCGGCTGGGGTGAACTCTGGGGCATTGCCGACCGCACTGACTTC
>CABUOE010000087.1 GCA_902493155.1 uncultured Eubacteriales bacterium | reverse complement strand
GGCTTTGCGGCGAGTTTTTGAGCAAAGCGGGCCTTTGTACTGATGTTTTCGTCGCCACCGAATACGGGAAAGAGATTTTTCCCGCAGGGCCGGGGCTGACCATTCACGAAGGGCGGCTGAATGAGGCGGAGATGGAGGCGGCGCTCACAGAGGGAAGCCTCGTCATCGACGCTACCCATCCCTATGCCCGGGAGGTGAGTATAAACCTGAAAGCGGCCTGCAAAAGCCGGAGCGCCGAGTATCTGCGGCTGCTGCGGCCGCAGGGGGAACGGGATTTATCCGGCTGCGTCATGGTGGAAAGCGCCCAGGAAGCGGCAAAATGGCTGGAAAATCGGGAGGGCAGCGTTTTGCTGACTACCGGAAGCAAGGAGCTTTCCGCATTTGCGGGAGTAAGCGGTTTTTCGGAGCGGTTTTACGCGCGGGTGCTCCCCAGCGGGGAAGTTTTCAGTCAATGCCGGGAGCTGGGGCTCAGCCCCAAGCACATTATCGCCATGCAGGGGCCTTTTTCGACGGAACTGAACGCCGCGCTGCTTCGGCAGGTGAAGGCCAAATACCTGGTCACCAAGGACACCGGACGGGAAGGGGGCTTTCCTGAAAAGCTTATGGCCGCCCGGCAGTGCGGTGTGACAACGGTGGTCATCGCCCGGCCCGAGGAAACAGGGTTTACATTAGAGCAGGTGCAGGACGAACTGCGGCGGCGGTTTGATGTGCCGGAGCGACCGCCGGAAAGTCCGGTGGTTCCCCGATTTCCCGCCTTTATCGACCTTGACGGCAAGCAGGTTTTGGTGGTGGGGGGCGGCGAAATCGCCTCCCGCCGGGTGAAGACGCTGCTGCGGTTCGGTGCAGACGTCACGGTAGTGGCGCCTCAAGGCTCGGCGGCGGTGGAAGCGTGGGCCTCTGAAGGGAAAATCCGCTGGGAGAAACGGAAGTACCGGGACGACGTGAGCCCCTGTTTCGCCCTGGTGACGGCGGCCACCGACGACCGGGCGCTGAACCGGACAGTGGGGGAGGCGGCGAAAGCCCTTCGCATCCCCGTCAGCGTCTCTGACAGCCGGGAGGAGAGCAGCTTTTATTTCCCGGCGGTGGTGGAAGAAGGAAATCTCGTAGGCGGATTTGTCTCCAAGGACGGGAAAGACCACCGTCTTGTCCGGGAGCAGGCCGAGAAAATCAGACAATTGTTGCAAGAAAATTTAAGTGGAAAATAGAAAGGCGGGCCCTATGAACCGTATTATCCGCATCGGCAGCCGGGACAGCAAGCTGGCGCTGATCCAGACCCAGCTTGTCATCGACAGCATCAGGAAACATCACCCGGAAATCACAGTGGAGCTCATTAAAATGAAGACCACCGGCGATAAAATCCTCGACCGGACGCTGGAACAAATCGGCGGCAAGGGGCTTTTCGTCAAGGAACTGGACGAAGCGCTTTTGTCAGGGGCTGTAGACATCACCGTCCACAGCTACAAGGATCTGCCCATGATTTTGTCCGAACAGCTTCCTGTAGTGGCGCTGTCAAAACGGGCTGATCCGCGGGACGTGCTGATTCTGCCTCAAGGAGCGGAGGGACTGGAAACGGGCAAACCCATCGGCTGCGCCAGCTTGCGGCGGCAGCTCCAGCTTTCCGCCCTTTTCCCGGAAAATCCCTGCAAACCGGTGCGGGGAAACGTCCAGACACGGCTTCATAAGCTGGCTGAGGGCGAATACGGCGCGCTGGTGCTGGCGGCGGCCGGCATTGAGCGGCTGGGGCTGCAAAATCGCATCAGCCGGTATTTTTCCACAAACGAAATCCTGCCCGCCGCCAGCCAGGGTATCATCGCGGTACAGGGGCGGCTGGGGGAAGACCACAGCTATCTTGAGGAGTTTAACTGCCTCGAATCCTGGTACGTTTCTCTGGCGGAGCGGAGCTTCGTCAAGTCGCTGGACGGCGGCTGCACCGCCCCAGTGGCGGCTTTTGCAGAGGTCTTGGACGATCAGATCAGCCTCAAGGGATTTTACTACGAGGAAGGAAAGCCGCTGTTTCTAGGCTCCATCAGCGGCATGAAAGAGGATGCCGAGCTGTTGGGAGAACGGCTCAGTAAGCAGGCGAAGAGGCAGTAGCAGGGTAAAATGCTGCGAACCAAAGTAAATTTGAAGAGGAATGGGGATTCAGATGAAAAAAAGTGGTTTCGTCGCCCTCGTTGGCGCGGGGCCGGGAGACGGAGGGCTTCTGACTCGGAAGGGGGCGGCGCTCCTCCAAAGGGCCGATGTGGTGGTCTACGACCGGTTGGTTTCCCGGGAAATATTGGACGAAATTCCGGCGGGCGTCAAATGTATCGACGTGGGCAAAAACGCCGGAAACCATCCCGTTCCGCAGGAGGAAATCAACGAAATTCTCCTGAGGGAAGCCTTGGACGGCAATTTCGTCGTCCGGCTAAAAGGGGGCGACCCCTTCGTCTTTGGTCGGGGCGGGGAAGAGCTGGAACTTTTAAGTGAACACGATATCCCGTTTACGGTGGTGCCGGGGATAACTTCCGCCATCGCCGCGGCCTGCTACGCCGGGATTCCCGTCACCCATCGGGACGCCTGCTCGTCCATACACATCATTACCGGTCACGCCCGGAAGGGAAAGGCGCTTTCTATCAACTATAAGGCCCTCGTCGGACTGAACGGCACCCTGATTTTCCTCATGGGAGTTTCCTCTCTGCCGGAGCTGATGGCGGGACTATTGGAGGCCGGAATGGACGGGGAAACCCCCGCCGCCGTCGTCGAAAACGGCACCCGTCCGGAGCAGCGGAAAATTGTTGCCACGGTGGACACTCTGGCGAAAGAGGCCCGGGAGGCCAAAATTCATTCTCCTGCCATTATCGTAGTGGGAGAGGTCTGTTCCTATGGGGAACGGTTTGACTGGTTTGAGAGGCTTCCCCTCAAGGGTAGAACGCTCGTGGCCACCCGGCCAAAAGCGTCGGCAGGCACCTTAACTAAGCGGCTTCGGGAGCTGGGGGCGGAGGTGATTTCCTACCCCTGCATCGAAACCGAGCGGCTGCTGATAACGAATGAGACTTTCGAGAACCTTTCCGTCTATCGATGGTTGCTTTTTACCTCTAAAAACGGGGTGGAGGCCTTTTTCGAGGGACTGTTTTCGTCGGGGAGAGACGTGCGCGCCCTCTCCGGGGCAAAAATCGGCGCTGTCGGGAAGCAGACTGCCGAGGCGCTGAAAGCTTACGGTATTTTCGCCGACTGTGTGCCCCAAATTTACGATGGGGAGCATCTGGCGGAGCTTGTCAAGGCGGAGCTACTGCCTGAAGACAGAGTTTTGGTGCTGGGGCCGGAAAAATCCTCCGGCGGCATTGAAAAAGTGTTCGGAGAGGCGGTTTGCTACGACTATTGGCCCCTTTACCGAACGGTCTTGCGCGTGGAGCCGCCGGAAAACGCCGGGGAGATTCTCACGTCCGACGGCGTGATTTTCACCAGCGCATCTACGGTGGAAGGCTTTGCCCAGTCCCTTCCGGGCAAGGATTTGTCGGCGGTCACTGCCTTCTGCATCGGCCGGCAAACTGCTAAGGCTGCGAGCAAATACGGCATGAAGGCCGTCGTTTCCGACGTTTCGTCGGTGGAGAGTCTTGTTGAAACCGTATTAGCCCATTTGAAATAGAGAAAAGAGGAATATCCATGAATCAAACTATCCGTCCCCGCCGTTTGAGAAACGGGCTCACTTTGCGTAAGATGATGCGGGAGACTCGTATGTCCCCCGACTCCCTCATCCTGCCCATCTTTATCCGGGAAGGGCAGAACATCAGGGAAGAGATCCCGTCCCTGCCGGGGCAGTACCATTATAGCCCTGACCGGGTGAGCGAAATCGCCGAGGAAGCCCTCAAATCCGGCGTCAACGCCCTGCTGCTCTTCGGTTTGCCCGCTCACAAGGACGACTGCGGCAGCGAATCCTATAACCCCAACGGCGCATTGCAGCAGGGCATCCGCATCCTCAAGGAGCGGTATCCGGAGCTCTACCTTGTCACCGACATCTGCATGTGCGAGTACACCTCTCACGGCCACTGCGGCATTTTGAGCGGTCAGCAGGTGGACAACGACAAAACCTTGCCCTATCTCCAGAAAATTGCCCTGTCCCACGTGGAGGCGGGAGCTGACATGGTGGCGCCCTCCGACATGATGGACGGGCGCATCGGGGCTATCCGGGAGGCGCTGGATCAAAACGGGTACCAAAATATTCCCATCCTGTCCTACGCTGTCAAGTACGCCTCGGCATTCTACGGGCCGTTCCGGGACGCGGCAGGGTCGGCCCCTGCATTTGGGGATCGGAAGGGGTACCAGATGGACTTCCACAATGTGCGGGAGGCTCTCAAGGAAGTGTGGCTCGACATCGAAGAAGGGGCCGACGCGCTGATGGTGAAGCCCGCCCTCGCTTACCTGGACGTGATCCGGGCGGTAAAGGAGGAGACGACGCTTCCTTTGGCGGCCTACAGCGTCAGCGGCGAGTACGCCATGATAAAGGCTGCGGCCGATCGGGGACTCATCGACGAATATAACGTCATGTGTGAAAGCGCCGTCAGCATCTATCGGGCGGGAGCGGATATTCTCATTTCCTACTACGCCAAGGAACTGGCCGAGGCCATGAAAAAGGGGGACATCGGCTGATGAGAAGTACTGATTTGTTCCGGGAGGCCAAAAAAGTCATCCCCGGCGGGGTCAACAGCCCGGTTCGGGCCTATCAGTCGGTGGGGCTGGAGCCGCCCTTTATCGGGAAGGCCAAAGGCGCCCGCATATTCGACGAGGACGGAAGGGAATACATCGACTACATCGGCTCCTGGGGCCCGATGATTTTAGGGCAGGCAGACTCGCGGGTCTGCGATGCCGTCATCGAGGCGGCGCAGCAGGGCCTCAGCTTCGGCGCACCCACCGCACGGGAGGTGGAGATGGCGAAGCTTATCGTCAAGATGGTGCCCCATATTGAGATGGTGCGGATGGTCAATTCCGGCACCGAGGCGGTCATGAGCGCCATCCGCCTGGCGAGAGGCGCTACCGGCCGGGACAAGATCGTCAAGTTTGCCGGGTGTTACCACGGCCACAGCGACGCCATGCTGGTCAAAGCGGGCTCTGGATTGATGACGGCGGGGGTTCCCAGCAGCCTGGGGGTGCCGGGGAAGGCGGCGGAGGACACCCTGACGGCAGAGTATAACGACCTTTCCAGCGTAAAACAGTTTTTTGAGCAGTACCCCGGTGAAATCGCCGCAATTATCGTCGAGCCGGTGGCGGCCAACATGGGTGTGGTGCCGCCGGAGAAGGGATTTTTAGAAGGGCTGCGTAAAATCTGCGACCAGAATGGGGCCCTGCTCATCTTCGATGAGGTGATTACCGGGTTCCGGCTCTCAAAAGGCGGCGCCCAGGAGTATTTTTCGGTCAAAGCCGACCTTGTGACCTTCGGGAAAATCATCGGCGGCGGTATGCCGGTGGGAGCTTACTGCGGCAGCCGCAAGCTGATGGAAACCGTTTCGCCCACCGGAAAGGTCTACCAGGCGGGCACCTTGTCTGGGAATCCCGTGGCCATGGCGGCGGGGCTTGCCCAGCTTAAAATCTTAGATGAGCACCCGGAAATTTACCGCCATATCGATCAGCTGGGGCAAAAGCTGGAAAGCGGGCTTAACACCCTCATCAAAAAGTACGGGGTTCCCGCTTCGGTAACCCGGGCAGGTTCCCTTTGCTGCCTGTTTTTCCGGGAGGGCGGCGTCAGAAATTACGCGGAAGCGCAGCAGTGCGATACCGCGCTTTTCGCCCGGTACTTCAAGGGGATGCTCACAGGTGGAATCTATCTCGCACCCTCCCAGTTCGAGGCGATTTTCATCGGCAACGCCCATACAGAAACAGACATTGACAGCACCCTTCAGACGGCGAAGGAGACCTTCGCCCAGATGAAGGCGGAAGGCTTATTTTAGAAAGGAATCAGGTATCATGAAAGGAATCCTCATTATTGCACACGGAAGCCGGGAGCCGGAAACCATCAAAACCATGGAGGAGGTCTTTTCCATCGTCCAGGAAAAATTGAGCCACGTCCTCATGGAGCAGGCCTACATGGAATTTTGCGACGTAAACCTTGCCAAAGGTCTCGATAAACTGGTGGAGCAGGGGGCGGACGACATCGTAGTAGTGCCGTATTTTCTCTTTTCCGGCATCCACATTAGAGAGGATATCCCAAAGGAGATCAAAGAATATCTTTCCTCCCATCCTGGCCTGAAAATACGGCTTGGGAGCACCCTGGGCGCCGATCCCCGCATCGCCGACGTGCTCTGCGACCGGGTGCGGGAAGTGCTGTAATCGTCAAAGCCGATATCATCTTGAATGAAAGGGGCGAAATTATGCCCATCATCCTACCAGACAGACGAAAAAAAGTATTCCTCATCGGCATGGGCCCGGGGAATCTCCAGCTTTTGACGGCAAAAGCCCGGGACATCCTCACGAGCGTATCCAGCGTGTACGGGACCGGGCGGCTCTGCGCCCTCTGTTCCTTGATCCGGCCGGACGCCGTCCCGGTGCCTGTGGGGGAACTGGCTCAGAGGGCTCTTTCCGACAAAACTCGGTCGGTAGGGCTTCTGCTTTCCGGGGACGCCGGGTTTTTCAGTGCGGCCAAACGGCTTCACGCAGCGCTCAAGGAACAGTGCGATGTGGAAATCTGCTGCGGGTTAAGCAGTATGCAGTATTTTCTCGCCAAGCTGGGGCGCTCCTATGAAAATATTAAGGTTGTAAGCCTCCACGGCAGGGAAGGTTCGGTGTTGGGGGTAGTTTCCTACCATCCGGCGGTGTTCGTCCTCACCGGGGGGAAACACAAAGCCCACGACATCTGCCGGGAGCTGGCGGATCAGGGGCTTGCGCAGGTCCGGGTGTCCGCCGGGGAGAACCTTTCGATGGAAGACGAGCGGATTCTCTCCGGGACGGCGGAGGAACTTTCGCAGGAGATTTTCTCTGACCTGACGGTGCTGTTTATCGAGAATCCCGCTTATGTCAGCGCCCATCTCTCCCTTCGGGACGAGGATTTTGTCCGGGGAAGCGTCCCCATGACCAAGGAAGAGGTGCGCATCCTGTCGGCAGCCAAACTGCGGGTGAATCCCGAAGATACCGTCTGGGACATCGGTGCGGGGACGGGTTCGGTGTCGGTGGAGCTTGCCCGGAAGGCATCGGATGGCACGGTGTACGCCGTCGAACATCGGGAGGAGGCGCTTGGGCTCATCCGGCAGAACCGGAAAAAAATGGGGGCTTATAACCTCGTCCCGGTTTTGGGTGAAGCTCCGGACTGTCTTCCGAGTTTGCCTGCGCCGGACAAGGTGTTCATCGGCGGCAGCGGCGGCAAGCTCCGGGAGATTTTGACGCTCCTCTTTGAGCGGAATCCAGACTTGCGGGTCGTTTTGAACGCCATTACGCTGGAAACAACAGCCAATGCGCTTTCGGTACTGCAAAAGCTTCATTGCGAGGCGGAAATCGTCACGGTAAACGTCTCTAAAGCGCGGAAAGCAGGGCCTTATCACCTGATGGAGGCTCAAAACCCCGTCACCATTATCACAGCGGAAAAAGCCCGGTAATAAGGGATTTGTAATATGTAAAGAATAATACTTTACAGTAAAATTTCGTCAGAAATGGGGGCTTTTGGATGGAAAAATGCCGTCTTCCGAGAATCATGATCGCCGGCACCCAAAGCGGCTGCGGAAAAACGACGGTGACCTGCGCGCTGCTGTCTGCTTTGAAGGCTCAGGGCCAGCAAGTCGTCGCCTTCAAGTGCGGCCCCGACTACATCGACCCTATGTTCCACAGTCGGGTGGTGGGGGTTCCCTCCCGGAATCTCGATTTGTTCCTTTGCGGGGAACAGGCGGTCAAGTCCCTCCTTGCAAAAAACGGCCAAGACGCCTCGCTGGCCCTTATGGAAGGGGTCATGGGATTTTACGACGGCCTCTCCGGGGACAGGACCGAGGCGTCCTCCCACCACTTGAGCGAAATCACCGAAACGCCGGTGATTTTGGTGGCAAACTGCAAGGGGAAATCCCTCTCTCTGGCCGCTGAGCTGAAGGGCTTTCTGGAATTTCTCCCCAATCGGATCGCCGGGGTAATCCTCAATGGGGCCACTCCCATGTCCTACCCCATGTACAGGCGGATCATCGAAGAGCAGGCCGGTTTAAAGCCGCTGGGATACCTGCCGCCCATCCCCGAAGCGGCCTTTGAAAGCCGACACCTGGGGCTTGTCACAGCGGGGGAAGTTTCCTCGCTGCAGCAAAAGGTGCAGCTTTTGGGGGAAAAAGCCGCCGAGACTATGGATTTGGACGGGATTTTAGAGCTTTCTGGGACGGCGGCCCCGCTTTCCTATGAGCCGATGACCATTTCCCCGGCGGGCAGCTGCCGCATCGGGGTAGCGCTGGATCACGCATTTTGCTTTTACTACCGGGACAATCTGGATTTGTTGGAGGAGCTGGGCGCAAAAATCGTTTTTTTCTCTCCGCTTACCGATCGGTCGCTTCCGGAAAACTTAGATGGCCTCATCTTCGGCGGCGGCTACCCGGAACTTCACGCCCCAAAACTCTCGGCCAACCAGCCGTTTCTCGACAGCCTCCGAGCCGCCGCAAAGCGGGAAGTTCCCATCTACGCTGGGTGCGGCGGGTTCCTCTACCTACAGGAGGCGCTTTCTCCTTCTGAGAGCAGGAGCTACCCCATGGCGGGGCTTTTAAGCGGGGAGGGGCGGATGACAGATAAGCTCACCCGGTTCGGGTACCTGACCCTCAAGGCCCAGGTGAAAAACCTCCTCTGTGAGAAAGGGGAAACCATCAACGCCCACGAGTTCCACTACTCCGACAGCACCCACAACGGCGGCATTTTTCTGGCGAAGAAACCTTC
>CABUOE010000086.1 GCA_902493155.1 uncultured Eubacteriales bacterium | reverse complement strand
GATCATTCCCGCAGATCTGGTCAAGTTTGGTATTATCCCCGAGCTGGTGGGCCGTCTGCCAGTCATTTCCACATTGGAGGATCTGACTGAGGAGCAGTTGGTTCGCGTCCTCACCGAGCCTAAGAATTCCCTCCTGCGCCAGTACAGCGGTTTGTTCCAACTGGACGACGTGGAGCTGGTCATCGACGAGGAAGCCTTGCAGGCGGTGGCCCGGGAAGCTATCAAGCGGAAAACCGGCGCAAGGGGCCTTAGAAACATCATGGAGGAAATCCTCTTAAACCTGATGTTCGTGGTTCCATCCGACGACTCTATCTCAAAGGTGGTTATTACCCCTGATGTTGTGGACGGCTCGGGGACAGCCAAGGTTTTGCGGCGGAAGCAACCGCTGAAAAAGGCAAAGTAACTGCAAAAAGAGCACCGGAATTTCCGGCGCTCTTTTCTCTTGTTGCTATGACTTAGGCAATCTATTTGACAACCTGAACAGAAAAGCCAGCACCAAATCGGTACTGGCTTTTTATCTATTTTTTTACAGCATAACGCCGTCTGCTCCGATGCGGTAGCCGTCTGGAGTGGTCATGCTGGTGCCCATGACGCCGTCGCTGAGGAAGTAGTACCACTTCCCGTCGATCTTTTTCCAACCGATCTGCATGGCACCGTTCCCATTGAGATAGTACCACTTGTTATTCTGCTTGAGCCATCCGGTGCGCATATAGCCGCCACCGTTCATAAAGTACCAAGTGCCGCCGATTTTCTGCCAGCCGGTTTTCATGACAACGGTTTTGGGGTCGAGATAAAACCAGCTGCCGTCTACCTTTTTCCAGCCATTGGCATAACTGCCGTTTTTCAGCCGCAGTTTGTAGCTGCCGTCGGAGAGCTTGACCCAGGTGCCTTGTCCATCCTTGGTGGAAGACTGGCTTGCGAGCTTTGGAATGCCGTTTTTATGGACGCTGGTGTAATAGGATTGGAGGCCCGGCACAGTCAACAGGAATTTATAGCGGAAATGCATTTCACCTGCAATCTCAGGAATGGTCTGATTCAGCGCCATCTGATCCTGGATGGCGGCGATGCCGTACCAGGGACTGGAGGTGGAAGACTCGCCTGCTTTGTAATCGGCGAGACCCATATAGAGCTTGACGCCGGTGCCTCTGACCACGTCAGCCCACCAATTCGCCAAGATTTCATAGTTTGCGTTGGACTGTCCGATATACCAGTAAACCTGGGGGCAGATATAGTCGAGCCAGCCTTCTTTGACCCATTTTCGGGTGTCCGCATAATGGGATGAATAGCTCTGTCCGCCGCTGGTGGCAGATCCCTCCGGCCGGCTGCTGGACTTGTTGGCCCAAATACCTGCGGGGCTGACTCCAAAGGATATGCTGGAATCAGCCTTATGTACTGCGTCGTTGAGCCCCTGGATCAGCTTGTTTACATTGTCTCTGCGCCAATCATCGATACTCGAAAAACCGTTTCCATACTGGGAATATGTCGCACTGTCGTTAAAGCTCGTTCCAGGATAGAAATAGTCGTCCAAATGAATGCCGTCTACATCGTAGTTATTGACGATTTCCACCGCCCCGTCGATGACCAGCTGCCTTACTTCCGGAAGGCCCGGGTTCAGGTAGTAGTTCCCGTCGGAATATTTGACGGCCCAATCAGGATGGAGTTTGGCGGGATTGCTGGAAGAAAGGGAGTTCCATTCCGATTCTCCGCCTTTGGTGACACGATAGGGGTTAATCCAGGCATGGAGCTCCATGCCGCGTTTGTGAGCCCCGTCGACCCAATATTGCAGCGGATCGAATCCATCGGAAGGAGCAGTACCCTGGGAACCAGTCAAGTATTTGCTCCACGGATAGATGTCAGAAGGATAAAGAGCATCCCCCGATGGGCGCACCTGTAAAATAATGGCGGTCATGCCCATGCTTTTGCAGTTGTCGAGAATGGTGTCTGCCTCAGATTTTAGTTTGGAGGTATTGGTGGTTGCTGCCGACGGGTAGTCCAGATTATAGACAGTGGACACCCATACCGCCCGGAAGGGTTTTGCTTCTGCAGCAGAGGCGGAAAGCGGGAGCGCCGTCAGGCAAAATACCAGCAAAGCCGCCAGAGAAATGAGTTTGGTGAATCGTTTCATGAGGAGAATCCTTTCTTTTGTTATTGTTGAGGAGCCTGTATTCTGTAAATAGCATAAATTTGTGATACAATGTTCTCTCAGGCGTCCGAAGGCTTGTAAAGCAAGGCTTCGGCTCACGCCGTGAGGTTATTATACCACATCCGCAAATTCCGCAGGAATTTGTAGGCGGGTTCACCCGCCGAAGTTCTGCTTTGGCAGAACCGGATGATGATAAAATAAATGCAATGCTAAAATGCCTGCATTTTAGCTGCCGCAGTTATGCGGCCAACGGTTTTACACAAAAACCGTTGTTAATTGCATTTATTATACCACAGCACACGAACTCCTTCAACTGCAAGATTATGGAAAACTGGGGAAATCCGAAGAAAAAACGTCAAAAACGTCCGCATACTGGACAGAGAGGGAGTTTTGTGATAAAATTTGAAGAACCCTGAAAAAGAACGGGCGCTTTTGGCGCTTTTTAAAAGGAGATAAAAACGATGGTAGAACTGAAAAAAGAGCAGATGAGCGCAATAGCCTCTTTATACGAGGGAATTCAGGAAACACTGATCTGGGGATGCTTGGACGGCAGTATGGGCCGGGCTTTCGCCGATCATGCCGAGCATCCCACAGCCGCCCAAATTGTCAGCGGCGATTTTTGTTTTTTAGCCGGAGACAGCGGGGCGCCTAAGGCGGAAGAGCTGGTTTCCAATTACGCGGTCAACCGGGACTGTATGTTTATGGTGCCCTATGGCGAAGGCTGGAGCCGGCTTATCGAAAAGGTTCACGGTGAGCGCGCTGAGAGAATTACCCGTTATGCCATCCATAAGGACGGCGACGTTTTCGATCGAGAATACCTAAAATACCTCTCCGAAAGTCTTCCGGAAGGATTTTTCCTAACGCCCATCGGCGAAAAAGAATATGAACTGGTGTTACAGGAGGAGTGGTCCCGGGACTTCTGCGGAAATTTTTTGTCCTCTAAAGATTATGTGAACCGGGGTCTTGGTTTTGTTGCATGGCACAATGGAAAAATCGTAGCGGGTGCTTCTTCTTATACAGTATATCAGAGCGGTATCGAAATCGAAATTGTTACCCGCCAAGATTACCGGCAGATGGGTTTGGCTGCTGCCTGCGGGGCAAAATTGGTTCTTACCTGTCTTGAAAAAGGACTTTATCCCAGTTGGGACGCGGCCAACCTGAAATCAGTCGGTTTGGCGAAAAAACTGGGCTACCATTATGACCGGGAATACCCGGCCTACCGCGTTTCGCGAGATTTGGTGTCGGAGGCGGAATAATGGCTGATAGGAACATTTCTTTTCCGGCCTTTGGAATTTTATAAATCCGGTCCACTGACAACAGACAGAAAAAGGAGAGGAATCTTCCTCTCCTTTTTTCGTTCTTCTATACCATTGGATGGGCCAAACAGAAAGGGTACAGTCCTTCCTTCCAAATTCTCCCGCCTGTATTTATTGCAGCCGACTTTTATCTATTTTGAAACCTGCTTCAGATGGTAACAGTGGATTTCAAAATCTTTTTTGGGCCTCGGCACAAAGATCCCGGCGTTCATAAGGACGTCCCCCGGCAATGTGACGGTTCTGCCATCCCCCTGAACCTCATATAGGGCCTTTGGATTAAGCCCATTGAGCTTTAATCTGAAATTGGGCTGTTCTACATTGATGAGATGATATACGTAGACGACGAAAGCTTCCTCCCGGGCCCTCGAGACGGACATCCAGGCCGCAGCGCCTTTTTCAAAAGGACTCACCAGCCGGTAAAAGTCGCCGAACTGCACCAGACTGCGAATCTCCTTGTAGAATTCCACCTGTTTTTTGATTTCTTTCTTTTCTTCTTCCGAAAGCTGACTCAGCTCCAGCTCGTAGCCAAACGCTCCGAAATAGGCCACATTGGCCCGCGTATCCAAAGGTGTTGTCCGGCAGAGCTGATGGTTGGGCACGGCGGATAGGTGAGCGCCCATGGCGCTAATGGGATAGACGAGGCTTGTTCCATACTGGATTTTGGTGCGGGCAATGGCGTCGCTGTTGTCACTGGTCCAGACCTGGGGCATGTAGTAGAGCATGCCGGGATCGAACCGTCCGCCTCCGCCGGAGCAGCTTTCAAAAAGAATGTCCGGGAACCGGGTAACAAGGGTTTCCATGATCCGGTATAATCCCAGAATGTAGCGGTGGGCAGTTTCCCCCTGCCGGCTGGCTGGAAGGGCGGCGGAGCCGATTTCCGACAGATTCCGGTTATAATCCCACTTGACGTAGCTTAAGTCGGCGCTTTCGAAAACCTTGGTCATGGCGTCGATGATGTAGTCGCAGACGTCGTCCCGGGAAAGGTCCAGCACCAATTGCTGCCGCCCCAACGACAGTTCCCGCTGAGGTACATGGAGGCACCAGTCAGGGTGGGCCCGGAATAGATCGCTGTCAGGCGAAACCATCTCCGGTTCTACCCAGAGGCCGAATTGAATGCCAAGCGCCTTCATTTTGTCGGCGATCCCTTTAATGCCGCCGGGCAGTTTCCTTCGGTCGACGACCCAATCTCCCAAGGAGCAGCGGTCGTTGTCCCGTTTGCCGAACCAGCCATCGTCCATGACAAACAATTCAATCCCCAGATCGGCGGCTTCTTTGGCTAAGCCCAGAAGCTTTTCCTCGGTGATGTCGAAGTAGGCTGCCTCCCAGCTGTTGATGAGGATGGGGCGTTCCTGATCCCGGAATTTTCCCCGGCAGAGCCTTCTCTGATAAAGGGTATGATAGGTATGGGACATGGCGTTCAATCCTTGATCCGAAAAGACCAGTACCGCTTCCGGAGCGGTGAAGGACTTTCCGGGGCCGAGCTTCCAGCTGAAGTTTTGAGGATGGATACCGCCCTGAACCCGGACAAAGTCCAGTATGTTCAGCTCGGCGCTCATCCGAAAACTGCCGGAATAGACTAGGCTAAACCCGTAGACCTGCCCCTGCTGTTCGTCGGCACCGGGAGACAGCAATGCCAGAAACGGGTTTTCAAAATGGGAGCTGGCCCCTCGGGTGCTCTCGATGGATTGGGTTCCCTGATGCAGGGGAGTGGTGCGGATGTTCCGTTCGTTGCCCCAACAGCCTGCTAGCTGCAAAAAACGGTAATCCGCTGACTGGGGCAGGTCCACATTGAAAGAAAACACCCGATTCAACAGCAAATCGTTTGTACCGTGATTGACAACCTTGGTGCTGCGGGCAATGGCGTCGCTGCCCTCAAAAATCGAGTAGCTCAAAACGACATCTAAATTGGCCACATCGTCCCGGAGAGTAATGCGAAGGGTCATGGCCTCATCCTCGTTTTCCGCATAGGTCGCGGGAAGGCCGGGGAGAGAAGGTTTTCCTTTTAGGATTTCATGGCTTTTATACCAGAGGGCTAAAACTTCCGAGCCGTTTTCCAATCTGCATTCCACAGCGGGGCCGCGGTAATCCCCGCTGCCATAAACAGGGACTTCCTGAGGAGCCATACCAAGACAGAAGTTTTCGGTTTTGGGCGCTACCGGATAAAAAGCCAGCCGCTCATCGGTCTGTTCCATGAGATAATCGAGGGCCGTTGCGTCTTCGATGCGCTGGCCCCAGTATAGATGGAGCAGGTAGCGGTCAAAAGCCACCTTCATTACATAGGAAACGTTTTGAGTCTGCAGATGAAAAATCTGACGGGATTTATCAAAGGTAATCTTCATCGAAACTTTCCTTTCTTTCGGGAAAAATTTTGTCCGGATATCTGACGCGTATCATAATAGTCTCAGTGTACCGTAAATTTTCCCATAATACAAGACGTTTTTTTCACAATAAATTGCACAAACCTATCATCGCATCCAATCAAAAGGAGATTTTACAGTCTGTCTTTTAAAAACTCATGTAAAAAGGGTAAAATATCCACTGTAGTTTTTAAAAAGGAGAGGCAGTGTGAAAAATCAATTTTTGAAAAAATTTGTTCCTTTCGTTCCCAAAAAGGAGCGAATTCGCAGCAAATTCAATAAGGAATGGTGATGAAAATGACATACGGCTATGCGCGAGTATCCAGCAAAGATCAGAATGAGGACCGCCAGCTTTTGGCGCTGTCCCAATTTGGCGTCCCATCAAACCAGATATTTGTAGACAAACAAAGCGGAAAGGATTTTGACCGTCCCGCCTATCAAAAAATGCTCCGGAAATTAAAAGAAGGCGACCTGCTCGTCATGAAGAGCATTGACCGCCTGGGAAGAAATTATGAGGAAATTTTAGATGAGTGGAAGAAAATTACCCGGGATAAGGGGATAGACGTATATATTATGGACATGCCCCTCTTGGATACCCGCCGGGGAAAAGATTTGCTGGGAACTTTTATCAGCGATTTGGTATTGCAGCTTCTTTCTTTTGTGGCGGAAAACGAGCGGGAAAATATCCGGCGCCGACAGGCTGAGGGGATTCAAGCGGCAAAGCTGCGTGGCGTAAAATTTGGGCGTCCGGAATTGCCGATACCGGACGAATTTGCGGATATCTGCTCCAGTTGGCGGGAGGGGCGGTATACGGCCCAGGAAGCGGCCCGTTTATTAGGCTTTTCAGTAACTACATTATACCGAAAATCGAAAATATTGGAAAAATAAGGAAATGTCCGCTGTTTTTTTTATAAATAATTGATAACAATTATGCAAGTATTTTCTAAAATAACTGTATTAGTTTGTTTCAAAAAGTACACTTTGTGAGAATTTTGAACATAATTAGAGCTTTCAATTCATATTCTAAAATCTTATAACATTTTCCCATTTTTTCCAATAAATTGACAATGTTTTAGGTAAGTGTTATAATATCTTTTTAGAAATACTATCCATGGCTCCGATAACAGTCTATAAAAATGTCAATTTTTATGTGTACTTTTTGGATGGCCTTGCCAGGAGGAGAAAAAATGAAGACTGATTTGCTGGATCAATTAGCTTTGAAATTGGGTTGCGATTATCTGTCGGATTTAAAGTGTGTACAGAACTTCCAAGAGATACAGGCGCTCCTGAAGAAGATAGATTCCAAGGATTTTTCTGTTGAAGAATGGAACTATGTTTTAAGTTATTTACTGGACAGAGAGGTGCGCATTCAGACTCCTGCTGAAGCGGCTGACATTTTGTCCAAGGAAAAATAGGGTAGATGAAAACACGAGAAAATAATTCCCCCGGATGAAGCTCTCATCCGGGGGTTTTTTACAATTTATAGTCCGTTGGGATTTTTTGCGGTAAAGTTCCAGGAATCTTTACACATCTCTTCGACGCCTCTCTGTGCCTGCCAGCCCAAAACTTCTTTTGCCTTGGTGGGGTCGGCGTAACACTCGGCGATGTCGCCGGGGCGGCGTGGCGCGATTTTGTAGTTGACTTTTTTGCCGCTGGCTTTTTCGAAGGCATCTACCATCTGGAGCACGGAATATCCAGTGCCAGTTCCCAGGTTATAGGCGTCTACGCCCTTGTCTTTGCGGATTTTAGCCAAAGCTTTCAAATGGCCCAGCGCCAAATCCACTACGTGGATGTAGTCGCGGACACCGGTTCCGTCTACGGTGTCGTAGTCGTTGCCGTAGACCGATAAGCACTCCAGCTTCCCGGAAGCAACCTGGGCGATATAGGGGAGCAGGTTGTTGGGAATACCGTTGGGATCCTCACCGATGAGGCCGCTTTTGTGGGCGCCGATAGGGTTAAAGTACCGCAGCAGAGCGATGGACCAATCTTTGTCGGCCACATACAGATCGCGAAGAATGCCCTCGATCATCAGTTTAGTGGAGCCATAAGGATTGGTAGTGGACAGAGGAAAATCTTCCTGGATGGGCACCGATTTAGGTGCGCCGTAAACGGTAGCAGAAGAACTGAACACCATCCGTTTTACCCCATATTGCTCCATTAGTTCACAGAGAATCAGGGTGCCGGTGATGTTGTTGTGGTAATAGAGGAGGGGTTTCGAAACGCTTTCTCCCACCGCTTTCAGGCCGGCAAAGTGGATGACAGCGTCGATTTCATTTTGCTGGAAGACTTTTTCTAGGCCATCCTTATCCAGCAGATCGACTTCATAGAATTTAAAGTCTTTTCCGGTGATTTCACGGATGCGGTTCAAGGCCTCCGGCTTGGAGTTGACAAAGTTGTCGACGATGACGATTTCTTCGCCTTCGTTCAAGAGTTCTACACAGGTATGGGAACCAATGTATCCGGCTCCGCCTGTTACTAATACTGCCATAGGGATACCTCCTGTTACTGTAGTAGTAATTCTTTTTTCGATTTCAGTATAGTTGTTTTCGACCTGTCCGTCAACCGTTTGGGAAGATAATCCATAAAAATCAAAAGGAGACAGAGGATATTCTAAGGTTTATGCCGACCTTCGAAATGTTATCGCAATCATTTTCCTATTATGAAGCAGCTCATTACAAATATTCAGGAAATCTTCTTAATTTTTCGTCCATATTATGGTATAATATCCACAAATGGCATACAAAGTATGCCATGCGCCAACGGCGCAAAGTTTTGTGTTGCAAAACTTTTTTGTGGATGATTATCACCATAGCAAAACGGCTAAAGCCGTTTTGTGCCGCTGAAAGCGGCATGCAAGCCCAATAAGGCTTGCAGATATGGTATAATAACCTCACTAGCAAACAGCGAAGCTGTTTGCAAAGCGCCTAAAAGGCGCTTTTATCCCGCTGGCGCGGGAAATGTGAGAACATTTTATCACAAATTGGGGCTATCGCCCCTGCGGCTACGCCACTGATTGCGCTTCGCGCAATCAAATTGTGGTATAATAAACGCAACTGCAAAGGTTTTCACAGAAAACCTTTGGCCGCAGTATGCGGCAACTAAAATGCAGGCATTTTAGCATTGC
>CABUOE010000085.1 GCA_902493155.1 uncultured Eubacteriales bacterium | reverse complement strand
TCTTCTGGCAGCAGGCAGTCAGTGGTCACACCACAATCCGCTACAACGCTGGTCACCCGGATATTTTCTCCCCGCGCTTTTGCCTCCTGCTGCTTTAGCCAAAGCATTCCGCCAATTGGATGGCAGCCGTTTCGCATCAAGATTCCACCGCCAGTCCCGCTCCATTTTCCAGCCAAGGGAGAACTACTACCATTAAGGCTCAATTCTCCGCGCATATATAAAATCTTACTCTTCTTTGCTCGAAGCATTTGGGCCGCACGCTGCACTGGCGGCGCATAGACAAAGTTTTCCGCATACATAAACTTTCTTCCGCTACTCTCTACCACGGCTTTCAGACTGTCCATGTCCCGCATGACTTCCCGGTACATGACAGATTTAGGTGTGTTCTTACCTACATTCAGTTCGCCTTTCTGTCCGAAATATCCGGTTAGTGGCTTTTCGCAGATCACATGCTTCCCTGCTTGGAGCGCTTGAATAGCCATTGTACAGTGGAGAAACGGAGGAGTCACGATATCGATCACATCAATTTCCGGATCTGAAAGCATTTCCTCATAGTCGGAGATTGCCTGTTCATATCCAAACAAATCCTTGACTTTCTCTGCGGCATCCAGTCGAACATCACAAATCGTCTTCAGACGGATTTCCAGTCCACAAACACGCTGAAATCCACTTGCGTGAAGTCCTGCCGCATAGCCAGCACCGATCGTACCAATGGTTACAGTTTTTTTCTGAAACATATCATAGCCTCCATTTAAGATGAATAACCGGCAGCTTTCAGGTACGCATCCAACAATTCAGGGTCAATGCTCTCTTTCATACGCTCAATCGCCTTATCCAGAGTAGCATCCCTCAAGAACTCACGCATGCCATCAATCTGATCGAAGTCAATAAAAGTCATTCCCTGCTCCTGAAGGAATTGCAGATCATCTGCGTTGGACTCATCCGCAACTTGCTGGGAATAAGGCAGCAATTCCTCAGAAACCCGCATGATCATTTCCTGATATTCCGCAGGCAAAGCATCAAATGTGGATTTTCCAATGAAAATCACATTGCACTGGGGAACATGGTTGGAATTTGTCACATACTTCTGAACCTCATAGAATTTGGAGGCCACTGTTGTACGATAAGGATTCTCCTGTGCTTCCAGCAATCCTTGCTGGAGGGACAGATACAGCTCAGAAAATGCCAGGGGTGTGGGAGCCAAAGTGGCATCTGTCCAGAATTCAATATGGTTGGGATTGTCCTGTACGCGCATCTGCATACCGGCCAAATCCTCCGGGCTTTTAATTTCTCTGTTGGTAGTGATGCAGCGGAAGCCCTGATCTGCCACTACCAGCAGTTCCAGATTCTGCTCCACAAACTTTTCTTTCAGCAGGGAATCGAAGGTTTCGTCTGAAAGGGCGGTTCTGATATCCTCCACATTGTCAAAGAGGAATGGAAGATCGGCAACGCCGCAGTCGGCAACTGTATTGGTTACAGAGGCAGTATTTGTACACTGCATCGTCATATCACCCTGAATGACGCTTAGAATCATCTCAGAGTCGCTGCCCATCTGTCCATTAGGAAAAATGTTTACTGTAATCTTCCCGCCACTGTACTCTTCCAGTTTTTCTTTGATGCGCAGGCACATGGCGTGGTTCCAGGAATCTTCAGTTCCTGTGTGCCCAATGGAAAAAGTCATTTCAGGTAATTCGGAGCCCGATGCGTCGGCATTGCTACCAGCATTGGAAGTCGTCCCCCCGCTGCACGCAGTGAGAGAAAGCATCATTGCCGCTGCAAGCAATCCACAAATCCATTTCTTTTTCATAGTTGATCCTCCTTCAAAATTAATATTAGTTTTTTCGAGCTTAACACGCTCTTGAAGGCTACTTGTTACAGTAAAATCGTGCTGATCGCTGGGATATATGTAATCAGCATCAATGCGATAAAAAACATTACCATGTAAGGCAGAGCTTTTTTCGCCAAACTGGCCACAGGAACGCCGGAGAGCGATTGCGCTACATACAAGTTCACACCCACCGGAGGTGTGACAAACCCAATGGCCAAATTTACCACCATGATAATTCCGAAATGAACAGGATCGACTCCCACCGCGCTGACAAGAGGCAGCATGACCGGCGTAAAAATCAAAATATTGGGCGAAGTATCAATGATCATCCCCATAAACAGCAGGAAGATATTCAGTACCAGCAACAGTAAGAACTTATTATGGACCAGTCCGCCCGCAAGGGAAAGTACCACATCCGAAGCCTGTAGCAAAGAAAGAATTCTGGAAAAAGCAGCAGCCGTGCCCAATACCAGAAGCATCGGAGCTGTAGTTTTCACAGCTTCCGCGCACAAAGGAAGCAGGTCTTTCAGTTTTAAGGTCCGATAAACAAAAAGACCGACTGCGGTAGCATAAAAGGTTCCGATTAGGGCTGCCTCGGTAGGGGTAACGATACCACCGTAAATCCCGCCCAAGATGATAATGGGAGACAACAGCGCCCAAAAACTGCTTTTCAATACTCCCCAAAATCCCTTAGCTCTAAGTTCGGAAACGCGCTGATGAATCAGCTGCTTGTTTTCCCCTTTGGTTTTGCAGTAGAAGATAGCATAGATCATTAGACATGCCGCAATGAGAAATCCGGGAATGATTCCTGCCAGGAACATATCTCCTACGGAGGCTCCGCTGGCCATACTATAAACAATAAACGGAACCGACGGAGGAATGATGACCCCCAGGCCACCTGCAACTGCTACAGTACTGGCACTAAAAGTATGATCATATCCCAGGTCATCCAAAATGGGAATGGTCATCGTACCTACAGCAGCAGTGGTGGCTGGAGCCGAACCGGAAATAGCACCATAAAATAAGCAGGTAATAATAGAGGCGCAAGGCATGCCTCCTGTTTTATTTCCGATCAAGTATGCGAAAACATCAAACAATTTTTCTGCAATGCCGCTCTGTGCCATGATGATACCACCCAAGATAAACAGCGGGATTGCAAGTAATGGAGTGCTGTTTAATCCTCCCACTACATTTCTCAAAACAAAAGGAATTGAGGCAGAAAATCCCGGAGAAATCAGGCTGGGAATCAACGATACAACCAGCAGCATAACGCCAATGGGAACGGTCAGGATCAGCATGACAACCATTGCGCCAAAAATTATTCCTAACATTTTATTCACCGTCCTTTTCCGTTGTTTTTTTCACACACGCTAACAGTGCTTGCAGAATGTTTTCCACCAAGCGCAGAGAAGTCAGTGCGAATCCGACCGGAATTGCCGCATAGACATAATTCATGGAAAGGTTAATGCTGGACCAACGCTGAGCGGTGGTACTTAAAATCGAGAGGGACTGATATGTTAAATATACGAATATGACCAGCATAAAAATCTGTACGGCGATATCTATAACCTTCAAAATAGCCGGACGCAAAATTGCGTTAAAAATCTCTAATCTAATAATGCTCTTAGCATGTATGGTATAGCTAATGCTTAAAAAGCCCATCCAAACAAATAAATACCGTCCCAGCTCCTCCGACCATTCAATTGACATACCGAGGCATTTCCTGGCAACGACTTGAGCCCCCATAACAAAAACGATGACTAACAGAGAAATGATCATGAGAGCAACTTCCAAATTCTTATCGAGCCATTTTATAATTTTCATGGTCCACCTCCGTTCTTTACTCTATTCCAAGTATTTTTTTGCGTACTCCAGGGCTCGGCGTGCATGCGCCTCAAATCCGATTTCTGCTGTGCGAACACTGTGCGGTATCTCAATTCCCCGAACAATATTTTCTGGAAGCTTGGACAAAATTCCCTTGAGATCAATCGCTCCCTCTCCCGGATAGAGACGTTCCTCCCGACCATCATGTACCAAGACATCTAGATCAGTTGGAATCTCCTGAACGGCATCACACAGATGCATGAAGCGGAACCACTCTTTGGGTAATGATTCTAATTCTTCCAGCTTAACTCTGGAGCGATGGAAATGTAGTGCATCCACTACAATGCCAACATTCGGTAGATCAACATCTCTCAGCAACTGGGCAGCTTGCTCTAAATTCGTAATACCAGCCCATGTGACAAATTCTAAATTAATATCTTGGTCAAATTGTGCGGCTAACTGGCACAGTTCGGCAAATTTCTTTGTATAAAAAGAGCGGTTTGCTGTCCAAACATTACATAAAATATGTTTAATCCCAAGTTCTGCAGCGGCAGCTAGATGTGGCGCATACTCCTGTACATTTACTCCGTCAAAAATTCTGGCATTTTCGGTATCATTAATTTTCACACCGGTTTCTAAACTGGCCGCCCTTGTTTCTTTCAAGAGTACACGGTCTGTGAGCAGATGTGGAACTTCATTGGGCAGCCCCATGGGTATCGTTCTGAGACTAACATAATCATAACCAGCTGCTGCCGCCGTCCGAATGAACTCAGGCGGAGGACATGAAATACAGGTTAAATGTACAAGAGAATATTTATGGCTCAAAATAATTCCTCCTATGCTAATTAATACTGGAGACCGCCGTTTACATCCAAAACTTCACCTGTTGTCCAGGAAGCATCATCACTCCCTAGATATGCAATTGCAGACGCCACATCTTCGAATGTTCCAATACGCCCCAAGCGAATTCCCTGCAAAAGTTTTTCCCGGTTCTCTGCCGGAAGAGAGGCAAACATTCCTCCGCCGATCGGACCTGGGGCTACACAGTTCACCGTTATGTTCCAAGGCCCCAGTTCAAAGCCCAGAAGCTGTGTCATGCCAACAATGCCGCCCTTTGCTGCGGCATAATTAACGCCTACACCTGGACGACCGGTTCTTCCTCCGATCGACGAGATCAAAACGATTCTTCCATATCGACGCTCTTTCATATGACCAATCAGAGATTTTACGGAATGATATGTACCAGTTAAGTTGATGTCTATGACATCTTTCCAATCGTCCTCTGTTAACTCGTCAATGGGATGGTGCCTTAAAATACCCGCAGTTGTTACTAAGACATCTATTTTTTTAAAGACTTCGATTCCATGCCGTACAACCGCACAGCAATCCGTGTACTGCCGTACATCCGACTGAAGGAATAAGATTCGATCAGAATAGCCCATTGCATCAAATTCTTGCTCCAGATTTTTTAAAACTGTCGGCGAACAGTCCGTTAAAACAACTTTTCCTGATTCGTCTAAAATCCTGAGTGCTGCCGCTCTTCCCATACCTCCGCCGCCTGTAATCAAGACGACCTTATCCGAATAACGGGAATGTATCATCCTTCATCTACCTCCTCAGACTTTTATTTTTAATTTTGACTAAATACTGTCTCTTGTTTCATTACAATTTTATATTAAATGATTAGAGCGCAAAAAAAAACTGCCATTTTGACATGCTAATATGCTCAAAATACATACCTGAAGGACTGGAGATTTTTGTGCATAAAACCCCGGAATGCATACCTTAGAGGCAAACATTCCGGGGTTTCATAGACGGTATTAAATATTTTTGTTTTGAATAGTACGGATCACAAACTTGCGGAATGATTCTACAACAGGAGGACGAAAGTTTTCTTCCAGCCAGAACATGTACAGCGACCGCTTCATATTATGATTTTCCAGCGGTACTACCGCAACCTGATACATCCCAATCTCTTGAATCGGAGGTATTATTCCAACTCCAATTCCTGCCGAAACCATACTTGCAATCATTTTTTCATTTTGTGCCTCAAAAATTTGCTGAGGGGATACTCCATATTTATGAAAAAAGTGTTCTAAGTCGTAACGGGTACCGCACTTATGGTTGTATGTGATCAGCGGTTCTTGGCACAATTCCTGCATTGTAATATTCTCTTTTTGAGCAAAAGGATGATTAATTGGAACCACTGCCACTAGTTCCTCACTCATAACTTCAAAGTAGCAACACCCTGCTTGTTCAACTTTTGCCCCAAACCCCAGATCAACTTCCCTAGCTGCCATCTGTGCGATTCCGCTTGCTGTGGACTCTAGATCACTGACTTGAAATTGCACTTTTTCAAACTCGGGAATGCTTTTATACTGCTTCATTAGGCTGGGAAGAAAATGGTGGTGCAAGGTGTGAGAGACAGTGAGTCTAACAGTTCCTTGAGATTTATTAGATGCTTGTTGAATTTCGTTTTTGGCAAGTTCCAGTTCTCTCAAAATAATGGCAACATGTTTGTCAAAATTCTCACCGTAAGAGGTGACCACAATGTTACGCCCCTGTTTAATAAAAAGAGGTACCCCCAATTCATGCTCCAATTTCGCCATGGAGTGACTAAGGCTAGATTGTGCCACAAATAATTCTTCGGAGGCCTTGGTATAATTCTTTAGGGCTGCTATTTTATGAAAATACCGTAACTGCTGCAAATTCATATACGATCCTCCGTAGTCATGCTGCCTTGCTGCAAATAACATATATATTAAAATGCCCATCTATCATTACTGTATTCTTCGTAATTATATCATAGAATTCTAATAAATATTATATTCCGAGACCTAAATATGTGCAATATACAAGAATCTTTTCAGTATGCTTTCCGATAAAACTATTTTTATTTTGCTTTGAAAAAGCTCTTACTCACACACAATTTAGATCCGCTTTCAATTTGTCCAGAATCCGGTTTTTCTCTTCAAGCGTCCGTGATATTTCATAGCTCTTCAGCGCCCGATCTCTCAATTGCTCCGCGTCCCGGGCCCATTTCTCGAACTCCGGCTTGCTCATGGTACCCTTGCGTGTGCGGGCAAAGTACTTCTTATAGGCCCGTTGGTGCAGCTTCCAGATCTCATTGTTGCGCACCTTATCCTGAAAACTGGCCGTTGCACCGATCTCCCGGCAGGTCTTATCTTCCTGACCGGGGGCCGGTCCATCACAGTAAGCATAGGTAGCTCCTGGATACTGGAGAAACCACCGGCCGCAATTGGCACAGCGCTTGGGGACAAAGCCCTTCTGCATCCCGCGCATCAGTTCCACATAGACGAAGTCCAACAGACGGTCAAAGTACATCTTTTCCACCAGTTCCGGCTGGCAGCCCTCCGGTTCCAGTACGGCGTACTGAATATTCACCTGAGGAGCATCGATCTGGTTATCCTCCCCTAAGCTAACACCGCTGACCAGAGCCTCCAAAAAATGATCTGTCAGCTGCTTGGCCAGAGGAATCTTCTTCTGGCCTTTTTTCTTTTCAAATGGCTGTCCTTCAAACAGAGACTCCAGAAACCAGCCGTAGCGCTCCTGAATATATAAAATGTCGTCTCTGGCCCGGATGTATTTCACGAGAAATGCGTCCGGGTCTTTCAGCATTTCAGCAATCAGATCCGAATGCCGTCCTGCTTCAATATATTTCCAAACCAAAGCCGGCTCAATGGCGCTTGGCTCCAGGATATACAGCCGATAGAGCGGCAGCTTCATAAAGGCACGCACCAGTGCATCCAGCCGCTCTGATAACTGCTCCGGGTCACGGGCGGCAACGGCCTGTTCCACAGCAGACAGCTTGGCGCAGTAATCCGTGATGCTGCAGTTGAGGATCTCCGTGAGGATCGATCCATAGGGCAGACAGTCAGTACCCCACTCCACCCAGTAGCCTTTATCTCCAAACTGAATTTTAGTGTGGGTGTGGGGGCGGTAAAGATCAAATATATCTTTTCCCAGGACAGCCATGGCAGTTCCCTCCGGTAGAGAATCTAATTGAAGCAATATAGTGTATGTATTAAAACTATACATTACCTATTTTCAAAAGTCAAGAAGTATGCTACCATAAAATTAGATAATAAAAATACAAAAAATAATATCGAATTAAATTGAGGCGGTGAACGCAGGATGAAACATGATTTGAGACTGATCTCTATGGAAGAAATTCAGGCAGAGGAGGTGAAGTGGCTCTGGTACCCGTATCTCCCCCGAGGAAAATTGACGATTGTTCAGGGAGACCCCGGCGAAGGCAAAACCACTTTTGTGTTGGCGGTTATTGCGTCACTGACCTGTGGCGAGGCCTTGCCTGAGGCTGAACAGGCGCTGGAACCGATCAATGTAATCTACCAGACAGCGGAAGATGGGCTGGCGGATACCATTAAGCCCAGGCTGGAGGCTGCCGGAGCAGATTGTTCCCGGGTGCTGGTAATTGATGAGAGCCAGCGGGAGCTGACTCTCAGTGACGAGCGATTGGAACAGGCGGTTCATCAGACTGGCGCACAGCTCATTGTACTGGACCCGATCCAAGCGTATTTGGGAAACGATGTGGACATGCACCGGGCCAACGAAGTGCGTCCCATTCTGAAACGGGTGGCTGGAATGGCGGAACGCACAGGCTGTGGAGTGATTCTCATCGGACACATGAACAAAGCCCAGGGATTAAAAGCCGGCTATCGTGGACTTGGCTCCATCGACTTCCGGGCAGCAGCCAGAAGTGTACTGGTGGTGGGCCGGCTGAAAGAAGATCCCTCCATCCGGATCGTAGCCCAAGATAAAAACAGCCTGGCCCCGGAAGGAAAGTCCATTGCGTTTCAACTGGATGAAGAACATGGCTTCCTTTGGAAAGGTGTGTGTGATCTCTCTGTTGATGATGTGCTGGGGGGAGGCGGAAAGCTTCACACCAAAACCACTCAGATGGAGGACACATTAAAGCGGATGCTCATAACTCCCATGTCCGCTGAGGCCGTTCTGAATCGAGCAAAAGATTTGGATGTATCGGAACGGACGCTGATGATCGCCAAGAAAAATCTGGGCATCATCTCAGAAAAGCAAGGCAATCAGTGGTACTGGCGTCTGCCGGAGCAAGGGTGTAAGGATGTAACCGGCTAAGGGCTTTGCACCCTTGCAGTCTTCCCTTTCTGCCAATGAAGGCCCTGAGAAAGCGGCGGCCCTGTCGACGGAGAGTCCTCCCTTTGGGGAGGGCAAGCATCGCGCCCGGCTATACGCCATGCACAGTTTCGGGGCGCTGCCCCGTACCCGGCCCCTGAGGGGGAGGAGGAGCAATGCAGA
>CABUOE010000084.1 GCA_902493155.1 uncultured Eubacteriales bacterium | reverse complement strand
CTCCATCACGGAAATAATCTGTATTGAGCTCTGTCCCCCATCCATAACGTCCCATTTTTACAGCCATGTAAGGAACGGTAAATAGTCCCGCAAATGGGTCAAACACAACGTCCCCCGGATTGGAATACCGATTGATGATCCGCTCCACAATATCGATCTGTAGAGGACAGACATGCATCTGCTGGCGGCGCTGACTCTGAGTGGTGTTCAGGGTACGCATTCGGTTGATGTCGTCCCATACTTCATCCGTCCAACTTCCCGGCGCTACGACCATAAAAGTGGCCGGAAGCCGGCTTTCATTGTCAAGCGTCTTGGCAAGTTCTACATGTTCTTCGTAGTTGTATACCGTTTCCCGGCTATATTTGCGGTAGGCATCTTGAAGTTTTCCAGTGGGAATGGCTTTTAGTTCTTCTTTTGATAAAAGACGGTCGCCTGAACTCCGGTAATAACCATGAGCATCAATCTGCCACTGTGCCCGGGTGTATTCTTCTTTTGATTTTCTTACAGGCACATCCGCATAGGCTTTGCTCGTATCGGTGGGCAGTTTTCTGAATAGCAGGATATATTCCGGGCATCCAACCCCCATCTTTGTTCCATCCTTGCATTGTTCGCTCCATCCAAGCCGGTAAGTCTGGTTGTTCTCACGGACTACGTCTGTAACAACGGTAATCATGCCAAAATACTGAAATCCATGCTTGATGTAATGCTCAATGCATAAGGCGTGAAAAGGTTCTATGGTCGGCATCCCGGTTCCCGTTGTATTCCCGAACAGCACCCTGTCTTTGACATGGCATGCAAACACCCGCCCCGGCTGTAGCGTACGCAAAAGATGGGGGGAAAGGTAATCCATCTGTTTAAAGAACTCCTCTGTATCTGGGTTGTGCCCAAAGTCGTTGTAATTTGGAGTGTATTCGTAGTGATTTCCGAATGGGATTGAAGTATGGATAAGGCCGAAAGTGTTGTCCGGTACCCGCTCCAACTCTTCCACACAGTCATTGTTTACCGCCGTGTAATGTTCCCCTTTTACTTCCATTCTTTCCACTCCCATTTTCCGTTTCATCTGTTCGGCCATTCGTTGGGCCGACAACCCATATTTCCGGATAATACCGGTCATCTGTGCGCATAGGTATTCGTATTGCTTCCACTTATCCAATAAAGCCCGCAATATTTCTGATTCTGCTTCTGTGTAGATAATGTCGATAATGACCTGTTCCGTTTGCAAGAACCGGTAAATCCGGTGAATGGCCTGTATAAAGTCATTAAATTCATAGTCTATTCCCAAAAATATGGCACGGTGACAATGCTTCTGAAAATTACACCCACTCCCGGAAATTTCTTTCTTTGTGGCAAGTAGCCTGATTCTTCCATCGGAAAAATCCACTACTCTTTTTTCCCTTGTGTCCAAATCAAGGCTTCCGTATACTTCTACAACTTCTGGAAGCGCCTTTTTGATGGCGTGTCGCTCAGCTTCAAGGTCGTGCCACAGGATAAAATGGGAACCAGGGTCGCTGTTGACAATCTCAGACATCTTTTCTACTCTTGCATTGATGCTTTCCCGCTTTTCGGTGGCGGCATCCTGCAATGACACTGATGCCCTGCGAAACATCTTTACCTGCCCGTCCCGGTCGGCTTCCATGACCCGCTCTTTCGGCGTTATCTTGTGATAGCGGATATCAAGCGGCGGAAGAACGTACCCTGTGTCGTCGTATCCCAGGTCTGACGGCTTAGTTATAAATAACGCCCAGCTGTTCACCCACATCCAGAATTCTTTCTCCCGGTGGGGATAAAGAGTAAGGTTATTGGCCTTGGTGCTGTCCCGCTGGAAGAAGCGGGTTAGAGCCTGTCCCGTGTCCATCACTTCTAGGTACCCAGCATAGTGTATCAATTCTTTGTACCGGTTAGGGCTCGGGGTTGCCGTGCTCACCAGTTTAAATGGAACTCCCTTAAACTTATCTAAAAATATCTGATAGGTCTTAGAACCAAAAGAACGCAATACCGATGCTTCATCCAAAGAAGTAACCGTAAATTGTTTTGGGTCAATATCCCCATCCCTTACCCGTTCATAATTTGTCATAAGAATATCCGCTTCGGTATTCTGCACCTCTTCCATATTTCTCACGTAAACTGGCGGAGCTATTTTTAATAGTTCCTCCGCGTCCCTGGTAAACTCTTGGCGAACCCCAAGAGGAAGAACTAACAGGGCTTTTCCTCCTTTGTGCTTAATGACAAGGCGGCAAAATTCCAGTTCCTGTACTGTTTTTCCCAATCCGAATGATTCAAACAGGGCTCGCCGTCCGCCTTTTATCGCCCACCATACCGCATCCCGTTGATGGGGTTTTAATGCCGGGCTGATTTCCTCCTTGGAAATATCAAATCCGCTGTCTGGGGCCAGTTCTATTTTAGTCGTTAAAAATTCATGATAGGTCATATTGGATTTTGTCCATCTCCTTTTTTCGCCTCTATGAGACGTTTTGCGCGCGAAGAATATTTCTGAGATTAAGAATTATTCTTCTACAATCTCAATCCCCGCCCGTTTCAGTTCGGAATCGATCTTTGCCACCCAGAAGTCGTCATATCTGGCATTGAGATCGTCCATGTACTGCATCATCTGCTCATACAGCCTTGCAAGGCGTTTTTCTCCCCATCCATACTCGGAGTACATGACAAACAGGCAGAGCTTGATAGCGCATAGTGTGTAGTACACCCGTTCGTGCTGTATCTGCTTCAACGCCTCTTCCTTCACCCGCTGTTTCATTTCTGGTGATAGCATGGTTCTTGATTTCACTGGATTACCCCCTATCTGTTAAGGCATTGCTTTAGTATTTCAGCCTGTTCCAGCAGTTCCCTTCCTATGTGTTCAGCTTCATTTAAGGTAAATTTAAGCATCAAGTTGTCTAATAATGCGTTGGACATATCTTTCCTCGGGGTAAGTATAAGGTGCTTTCCCCGCTCATCGTATAGGAGATACACGCCCCTCACATCGCTCTCGATGGCCTGAATATCATAATTTTTCTCTATGTAATTAATTTTGCTTTCTGTCACAGCTCTACCTCCGTTATTTCCACTTCGGTCCGTGGGTTATTACGGTCAACAAGAACGCGACTCCCATCGGTTCCTACTACAATCCTGGGTGAAAGGCTGCTGTCGTCTTTGAGTACGCCTGAAGCGACAAGTACATCATGTAAGGCGCTGTGAAGGTTTGTAATATCTACCCGCCTTGCCTCCCGCATGTAGTAGGTCGCCTTGATGTTCACCGGGTAGTCAATATGTTGTCTAGCCTTCCCCGGTATCAGGTACAGACAAACCTTCTCATATTCCTCATAAGCTTCAGACTGCCTGATATACGGTTTTCCGGTTTTCCGGTTGTACTTTATTTTCTGGTGGTTCTTTTTGGTCTTTGGCGGGAGTGGTATTGTAAATTTAAGCATTATGTCCCTCCGTGACTTTGATAGGTGCAAATCTGTCCGTTTTCCTCGATGTGGCTGTATCTGCATTGGCTGCAACAGTGGTAACAAATCAGTTTTCCGTATTTCTTATTCACTGCATCGTGGGGGCAATCCCTCACGGCTTGAGCGCGGATTTCTCTTCCGCACCGGGAGCATTTTTTCAGTTTCTCAGCTTCCATTCATCCATTCCTATCTCTAAAGTATACTGATTTTGTATTTTATCTAAGACGGTAGTTTCTGTTTTTATCCCGAGGAATTTCAAGGCAATACTCTTTGGTACGGTGATAAATCCTGCTTCCAACCGCCTCGTCAATGGACAGAATATCCTGCACATTAAGCTCACTAGAAATAATGGTGATGAGGTTTTTACTGTTATACCGGCTATTTAAAATTTCAAAGGCGATTTTTACCTCTGCGTCTGTCGGGGCACTCCCCCGCTTGCACTTAAAAAAGTCGTCTATGTAAAGGACTTTTACCGTTTTCAGCCTCCCCATTGCCCTTCCATATGCCACATCATCCATAATGTTCGCTTTCAGGGAGGTTACTTCATCCCGCCAGAGCATATATTTAGCCGGAAGCCCAATATTTAAGAGCTCCCCCACAATGGCGGTGCAAATATGGGTTTTGCCAGCTCCCACCTGTCCGCCGATATAGAACCATTTTCCATCATGATCCCGAAGGAACCGCTTGGCTGAATCAACCGCGATCCGCTGCCAACCATCCTCCACCTGGTAGCTCTCAAAGGTATACTGGTCGAGCAGGTCTTTCAGGCCACTCCGCTCAATATTCTTGATGCTGCGGCGGATCAGGGAGCAACGGCACTCTTTCATAATGATTTGCCCGTCTTTTATCGCATTGATGTACCCTCTGTTTTTGCATTCCGGGCAGTCATACCCCGTGAGATTACCCTGCATTTTATTGAGCGAATCGCATTGCATCTGTAAGAGCTTTTCCTCAGAGCAAGGTAACTCCAAGTTGACCCCAAGGTTGTTCACTATCCTCTGTATGCTCTGGGATAGGCTTGCCATTCCCTCCATTGTCATTGCTCCTTTCTACATCCTTCATCGTCAGCTTCCCTTCTTCCAGGCGGTTGCGCATAATCCCTTGCGCATAAGAATAGGGCTTTCCCCTCTTTTCCGCCTCTGCGATCGCATCCTTAATGACTTCCTCCTGCATACCAGAGGAGAGAAAATACTCAAAGTCCGCTGCCGCTCCCCGGCTGGATACATGCAATTTGGTATCCAAATAGATAAGGAGATCTTTGACGACCGACGACCTGTCTATTTTATTTATTTTCTTTTCTTTTTCTTTCTTTTCTTTTGTGGCGTTTTTTCCGAAAGAATCTTTATTATTTAGAAAACAATTCCCTTTATTTCCTAAATAATTTGAGTTGTGGCGCACCTTAATAAAGCTTTGGGTCTCGCTCTCTGATAAAATCCAAAACTTTTCCTCTACATAGATGTTAGTTTGCTGATTGGCTGTTTTTTTAGCCATCTGGTAACGCATCTGTATTCCGTGGGAAGTTAGAACCTTGTCCGACTGAAAAAGTGTGCTATCTAGCAGTGACCGTGACAGCAAGAAGTTCAATATCTGCCCTATTTTTTCAACGCTCATGTTGAGGTCGGCGGCGGACATATCTATGAAATCATCGTCTGCTTGGAAATAGTATCCATTATCTTTGTAGATTTCACAGAGGATATATTGATAAAAAGTAAATCCGTCCGCTCCAAATCGCGCCATTAGTGCTTTGATCTTCCGATCTGAAAAAATGTCCACATCAAAAGTAGTCAAGGCCTCTTTTCTGTGGACGAGCCAACCGCTCACCCCCTTTGCTTGGTGTTCAGCGTCAGGCGTTTACACAAGTATTCATCCAGTGGGATTCCGTAGATGCAGTATTTTGTAAACAATGCCTGTTCGTCCCTGTGGGCCATATCATGGTGCTTTCCACAAAGGGAAATTGCCTTTAGCCCAACATGTACAATCTTTTCCCGGTCCCTTCCCATCCCAACACGGTTGACATGGTGTACCTCCGCAGCTTGATTGCAGACCGCACACTTCCGGTGTTCCAAGCAGAGATACAGATACTTTCCAATGTCGTCCGTTTGGTCTAAGAGGGTGTCCTTTGTGGGGATACTGTGATAAAAGCAGAAGTCAATGAGATAATTGATAAATTCTTTTGCCGTTGTCATATCGACGTTGGAGAGCGAAAACATGTCAACGCCGTTTTGACTCCTGAAATCCCATGTGAGGTATTGCCGCAAATATTCCGGGTCGTGGCCGCTCCACAAAGAAATGTCTCGTATGATTGCAAATATCTTTTTTCGCTGTTCGTTGGATATCTCCCGCCCGTCCGACAGCCTTAGTTCCACAAGCCCGATTTGCTTTTTGAGCAACTCCCTTTCAAGGCTGGTTTCGGGTTCAAGTAGAAGCCTCCGGCCATCATATGATAATATTTTAGCTGTGGTAATCATGTATCTACCCATTTTCTTCCGTTTTGCCTGAAACTACATGTAAAAATGTGGGGTTCCAATCCGGCGACGGGCTTATCAGGGCGGTTTAAATCATTACGGTATAGAAGGGCATCTCTGTGAAGCTCCCCTTTGTAAAAGACGGTGCAGCGCCCCTCATGGGGATAAAAGTACACCGGTTCTGGGTTACAGGGTATCCAATAGAAGCCGTCGTATACCCATTTGATTGGGGACAAACATTCTTCACAGTAATTCAGATTTCCCCGTATCCGGTTTTTCAGGAAAAGCATCGTACTCAAATTCCTCCTTAAACTCGGGTTTCAGCTCGTAATACGGTTTAATTCTCGTGACTTTGTTGGTGGCCCGGCAGTAATCGCACTGTCCACAGCGCCGTGCCTGCTGCCGGTAGGATTTGACCTCCTGAATATGCGGGAGATTCCTTTTGATCTCTTCAAGTTCTATGTCCCATCGCTGCCGGTGGTTAATAGAAAGGATATCAAGGTCTGGATATTCCTGTTTGGATACGGCAACGATGATAAACTGAGGGTCGACGTCTGTTTGAATCATCTGTTTGACGATTTCAGAGTACACCGCCGCCCGCATCAGGTATCCATGAGCCTCCACAAAGGTTTCCCGTTCCTTTGTAATTGGATTGTATTTGAGTTCCCGGATATTGGCTGTGGTTTTCCAATCGAGGATGATGTTCATGTAAGGAAGGTATTTATCCATCCTGATTCTCCATGGAACCCCGAAAATTGTTCCGGTGAGAATCTTTTCCACCTCTCCGGGGTGCTCGTAGAACTTTCGGACAATAGGGTTTCTCAGGCACCTTTCGATCATCTCATCCGCCTTTTCAAAATCCGAATATTTTCCGTTAATGGTAACGGATCCATCTTTTTTAGCTCTGGTTTTGAAAATATCGTCAAAGTGTTCGTCGCAGAATTCTCGGTGCGCCTGTTCCCCTTCCATATAGCTGTGGAAGTAGTTCCCCACTAAGAATGCAGTAGTGTCCTTCCCTTTCCACCGGCCTTCCAGCTTTGCCATCTGCTGGGCTTCACATTCCATAAAGCCCTGATACTGGGAGCAGCTCATAAACGCCCAGTCTGCTTCCGGGGTGTAATAGTTTTCCCGCGTCAGTTCCATTTTTAAGCCCCCAATGATTGATTCAATTCTTCCAGACGATTCTTTTCATCCCGGTTCTGGGTAATTCCCACCTCTTCAAAATCGGTTTCGATTACCTTCTCAGACGGGAATCCACCTTCCTCGCTCTGGGAATAGGAAATGGCCCCCTGTGGGATGGAAAAATCTTTTGGAATTTTTTTGACGATATTATTTCGCATCTTTCGGATAATCATACTTTCACGAGAATATTCGGATCGCCAGGCCGAAGAAATCCAATGCTCAAATTCTGGGTCGTCAAGCACTTCAAAGCCTTCTTCCTTGGCTTTATCCATATACTCCTTCTTTTTTGCTGCAATCTGCTTTTTCTGTTCAGCGTTCGCTTTAAACCGGTCGGCGCAGATACCAAAGGTTTCGTTCATCATATTATTGCTGATATGAGCAAAAAGGTTGTTGAGTACTTCATATCGTTCGCAGATGTAGTATTCGGTGGTCCCATCTTTAAATGTGATTGGGTACACCACCCTCACGCATTGTCCGCCGCCCTTCGGAATCCACTTTGGAGGCGTAACCGTTAACCCGTCCATCGAAGGGTAGGTAAACTCGTCATTTTCCCGCACAACCCAGTGTCGATGAACCATTGAGACATTCCGGCCAAATCGGTTTAAGATTGCGTCGTTTCCGTCGCCCTCTATCCCCATTTCAATCATTTTGACCCATCCTTCAACCGAATGCCCGGTGTTGGGGTCTACTTTCTTGACTTTTTTGTTACGGAGAGTAAAGTACACCTCGCGGGGCTGTGCGTTTGGGTTTAATTCCATTCCGGCGACTGAGGTGATGATGTCAACAATGTTGCTTTTGTCCAGATCGCCCCACATCAGGCAATTGTCCTGAATCAATCGGTTTAAGGCAATCACTGTAGCATAGGCGCATTGCTTTGCATAGTTCCCAAGGGTAATGTTGCTTTCTTCCATCTGTTTCTCAAACACAGGAAGAAAAGTGGAGGCGGCGTTTGTAAGGGTGGTTTGAAGCTCATGTTTCGGTCTTGCCTTACTCTCGTTTGTGGTTTCCATTGCTTTTTTATCTTCTGACATTACAAGTCCCTCTCTTTCAGTACAAATCGGGCCCATTGCTCCTTATCCACATCCCGACAGTAGTCTTTTAAAGTTTCTTCGTCGTATTTCCTCAAATCCCTGGGTTTAAATTTGTGTCCGAGGAAATAGTCTTTAAAAAATATCTCATCCAAATCTTTGCAGTTATCATTTTTATGATATACGATGTCATATCGCCATTCGAAGAACTCTGTGATGTGATTTAAGACATATTGTTTTCCCATATCAAAAGTAAAAGATTCTTTGTAGCAATCTTCGCACATCACTTCGTCAATTCCGTCCTCATTATCAAAATGATTTCCGCACACTCTACAAATTGGGCGAGAGTCTCTGTACCAAACAGTGCGTCTTGGATATACCAAAGTATTTTCAGTCATTGACAAATTCCTCCTTATCTGGTATATTGAGGTTGATAGTTTTTTCTGTGCGCCTAGTCCGAGTTGCCGCTCGACTGGGCGCGATTTCTTTTTTCATTCGCATTCTACAAACTCCCCATCCACTAATTTGTAAAAGGTATTCTCTTTTAAAATTTTTCCATCCACGATAGCGGCCTTAATTGCAATCAAGGGATATGTAATCCCATTCCACTCACCACGCTCGCACACGACAATTGCAGAGCCCTTACATGCCTTTGCTTTGCTATCATATCCGGTTGCAATTGCTACACTGTCTTTTCCGGTGTTGGTCGCGGCTGAGCGGTGTCCGGTGTTGGTCGCGGCTGAGTAGTATCCGGTGTTGGTCGCGGCTGACTGGTATCCCGTGTTGGTCGCGGCTGACTGGTATCCCGTGTTGGTCGCGGCTGACTGGTTTCCCGTGTTGGTCGCGGCTGAGCGGTGTCCGGTGTTGGTCGCGGCTGACTGGTAT
>CABUOE010000083.1 GCA_902493155.1 uncultured Eubacteriales bacterium | reverse complement strand
CAGCGTCTCAATTAAGGCTTCCGACGGCACCTTTTCCGCCTTTACTGGAAGTCCGTAGGCAGACAGCATCTTTTTAAGTCGCCCGGCGGTTCCTTCAGGAGTAATCCCCTGCTTCTCACCGATTTCACAGATGGCCGCCATACCGCAGGCCACCGCTTCCCCGTGCATATAGGTGCTGTAGTTCCCCAGCTTTTCGTAAGCGTGACCCAGAGTATGGCCAAAATTGAGCACCATCCGTTCCCCGGTATCCATTTCATCCCGTTCTACGATCTCTTTTTTAATGTGGCAGCAAACCCGAATGATTTCCTCCATATGAGGTAGCAATTCTTCCCTGCTCCGGCAGCTTTCCAGCAGATCAAACAGTTTCTCATCCCGAATCATCCCATACTTGATCACTTCGGAAAGCCCATCAAAGAAGACGCGGTCACTGAGGGTTCCTAACGTCTCCGGGTCGATGAGAACCCGCTTCGGCTGATAGAACACCCCGGCCAGGTTTTTCCCCTGTTTCAGGTCCACCGCCACTTTTCCTCCTACCGAGCTGTCCACCTGAGCCAACAAGGTAGTGGGAATCTGCACAAAGGGAATCCCCCGCAGCAGCGTCGCGGCCGCAAATCCCACCATATCCCCGGTGACGCCGCCGCCCAGCGCCACAATCAAATCCCCCCGCGTCATGGGAAAGGGGTCGGGGCTGAGCAGTCCATCGTATAAACTCACCACGGTTTCCAGGTTTTTGCTGGGTTCCCCCGCCGGAAAGTCGATAAGCTTCACCCCAAATCCCGCTTCCTCCAGAGACGCGACAACGGTCTCGGCATAGAGCGGCTTTACGTTGGAATCGGTGATGACCGCAATCCGCCCGCCTTTGTATATCTCTTTGATTTTTTCCCCGGCCTGCCGCAGCAGCCCGTTTTCGATAAAAATATCGTAATCCCGTCCGCCGGATAAATTGACATGCAGCTGTTTCATAGAGAACCAACCCTTCTATGGTTTGTTATCTGTTTCAGGTCTATTTTACAGTGTTTTTCCCGACAAATCAACCAGCGGGCGCAAATCTTTGACCAACTTGTCGAAAGCTTCGGGAGTAATAGACTGTTTGCCGTCGCAGAGAGCTTTGGCGGGGTTGTTGTGGACCTCGATGATCAGACCGTCGGCACCCACTGCCGCCGCCGCTTTCGCCATAGGCTCCACCATCCACGCGATGCCGCAGGCGTGGCTCGGATCGACAATCACCGGCAGATGGGACACGCTCTTAAGCATGGGGATTGCCGAAATGTCCAGCGTGTTGCGGGTCGCCGTCTCAAAGGTGCGAATGCCTCTCTCACAGAGGATGACGTTTTCATTGCCACTTGCCATAATGTACTCGGCGCTCATGAGAAGCTCTTCCAAGGTGTTTGCCAAGCCCCGTTTCAAGAGAATCGGCTTGTCGCAGTGGCCCAGTTCTTTGAGAAGCTCAAAGTTCTGCATATTTCTCGCCCCAACCTGGATGACGTCTACATCGGCAAACAGGTCGATATGGGAAATGGACATGATTTCGGTGACGATGGGAAGCCCTGTTTCCTTTTTGGCCTCCAACAATAGCTTGATACCGTCGTCGTGCAGGCCCTGGAACGCATAGGGGGAGGTTCTCGGCTTGAATGCGCCTCCGCGGAGGAATCTGGCGCCGCTTTTTTTCACGTCCTTGGTAATCTCGGTGATCTGCTCCCGGCTCTCAACCGAACAGGGGCCGGCAATAATCTGAAAATTGGCGCCGCCAATTTTCACTCCGTTCACGTCGATAATCGTGTCGTCCTGATGGAATTTCCGGTTGGCCAGTTTGTAGGGCTCTTGTACCCGTCTGACCGCTTCCACCACCTCGTTTGCTGAAATGTCATCGTCATTGATTTTGGTGGTATCTCCTACCAACCCGATAATGCTGGACTGTTCGCCTTCGATCATATGGGTTTTGAGCCCCAGGTCTTCAATATTGTGGATCAATCTCTCCACTTCAGATTTTTCAGCGTTTTTCTTTAAGATAATTACCATAACAAGTTCCCTCTTTCTGTATTTACAACGAGTTGATTTCCTTTTGACCAATGAAAGGGCTTATATTCCCGCAGCAAGTGGATCCAACCCAGCTACAAAAACCAAAAGAGCCTGCATCTTCGTTTCCAAAGATGCAGGCTCTCATTTTACCTTTCGGAAAATGACAGTTAGCAGTCATGGTGCAACGAAAGATGGGTACAGCAATCAAGACCGGTGCCAAAATAAAAGCCCCAGTCAAAATAGCCCATAAATCGTTTCGTTGCGTTCAAAACAGACATAGCCACTTTTCCTTTCATTCGTTTTAATGCTTTAAATTGTAATTCTATTTTTTTGATTTGTCAACCCTCTTTCCAAATTTTTATATAAATGCTAGAATATCAAAAAATTCTCCGCACATTTTTATGGTATCTGCGCATATCACTTGAAATTTTTTACAGTCCCTTCCCTCGAGAGCAAAAAAGCCTTGCCTTTTTTAAAAAACGGGTGCAAAATAGAGTTATTCCATTGATTTTATCCCTATGGGTTGGAGGTTCTTATGTTTACCCGCAAAGCTCTGTGCCTGCTGATTATCCCGCTGGTAATCGAACAGATTTTAGCGGTCACCATCGGCATGGCGGACACCGTGATGGTTGCCCGCGTGGGAGAAGCCGCCGTGTCCGGTATATCTTTAGTAGACACCATCAATATTCTTCTCATCAACATCTTTTCCGCTCTCGCCACCGGAGGCGCGGTGGTTTCTTCTCAGTACCTGGGTCGTCAGGAAAACAAAAACGCCTGTATCGCGGCAAAACAGCTATTGTGGGCAATCCTCATTCTATCCTCTGTGATCATGGCTCTGGCCCTTATCTTACGAAATGCTCTGCTGGGTTTGATTTTCGGGCACATTGAGGCCGACGTCATGTCCCATGCCCAGACCTATTTTTGGCTCTCAGCTATCTCCTATCCCTTTCTCGCTATTTATAACAGCGGCGCCGCCCTGTTTCGCACCATGGGAAACTCCAAAATATCCATGCTCACTTCCCTGTTGATGAACGTCATCAACATCTCCGGAAACGCCATCCTGATTTTTGGCTTCAACATGGGAGTTGCCGGCGCTGGAATCGCATCTCTCACCTCCCGCGCCATTGGCGCCGTCATTATGGTCATCCTTCTGCGAAACGGGACGAATCCAATCCATGTGCGCGATCCCTGGAAGCCGCAGTTTAACTTCTCTATGATCAAAAATATCCTGAAAATCGGAATACCCAACGGCATGGAAAACGGTATGTTCCAAATTGGAAAAATACTGGTGCAGGGCCTTATCGCTTCCTTTGGCACCGCCGCTATCGCCGCAAACGCCGTCGCCAACAACTTGGCCAGTATTCAGATTCTGCCCGGCGCCGCCATCGGCCTCGCTATGATCACCGTCGTCGGACAATGTGTCGGCGCCCACGACTACGAACAAGCGAAAATGTACGCCATCAAGCTGATGAAAATTACTTATATTTCGATGTTCGCCCTGGACATCTTCCTCTTAGCCATTGCCTCTCCCCTAATCGAATTCTACCACCTGTCGCCCGAGGCCAGCTCCACTGCTTGGGAACTGATCGTCTGCCACACCGTTTGTGCCGTTGTGTTTTGGCCCAGTTCGTTTACCTTGCCAAATGCTCTCCGCGCAGCTGGGGACGTGAAGTTCACCATGCTCACCTCGATTGTTTCTATGTGGATTTTCCGCATCGGTCTGAGCTATGTGCTGGGAGCGTGGCTCCAGTTGGGCGTGCTGGGCGTTTGGATCGCCATGACCGTCGATTGGGTTTTCCGAGCTGCCCTTTTCATTCAGCGTTTTCTCCGGGAGAAATGGAAACACCGTCAGGTAATTTGACGTTTTATTATTTCCCGGTAAATATTTGAAACCTGTAAAAACGGGAGAAAGCAAATTTGCTTTCTCCCGTTAATTTTTATCCTTCCCACTGTTTTCGCAATTCATCCAGAAAATCCAAAACCACATCTTTTGAAATCACCGAAGCCTCTTTGCAGTTTTTTTCAAAGTTTTCGGTGCCTGCGTGATCAGCCGTGTCGGTAATCGACCGAATGGCAATAAACGGGATTTCATTGACGTAACACACATGGGCGATACTCGCGGTCTCCATGTCCACGGACAGCGGAGAAAATTTCTCATTGATGCTTTCCCGCAGGTCATCCTCAATGAATTGCTCCCCTGTCGCCATACATCCAAAATGCACATGACTTTTCCTAGTGCAAGCCTTTTTCGCTATATTCAGCAGATTTTCATCTGCATCAAAATAGACGGAGGACATCCCCGGGTGAAATTCCGTCAAGATATCTTCCGCTACGTCATGATACAACGCTTGAGTCGAAACAACCGTATCCAAAAGCTTGACCTTAGGGTCCATCCCGCCTGCCGTCCCCGCGTTGATGACAATCTCCACATGATAGCTATCGATCAGTATCTGCGCGGCGATGGCTGCGTTTACTTTGCATACGCCGCTGTATAGCGCAACGGCCGGCACACCTTTTATCCGCCCTTCGTAAAATTTCAGCATCGCTTTTTCTGAGATGGTGCAATTTTCTATGTGCGGCAAAAAGGGGGCTAGTTCATCGTCTGCAGCGCATATGAATCCAATTTTTTTCATGGGTACCTCCCCCAACAACAATCATCGCCGCCACAGCCAATATCCAAAGCCACTTAATTTTTCACCGTCTCCCATTGCTGTGGCCGGAATCCGATGAGTACGGCATCCTCTCCAATGAGCAGGGGCCGCTTCACCAGCATTCCGTTTGTTGCCAACAACGCAAACTGCTCCTCCTCGCTCATAGAAGGCAGTTTGTCCTTCAGTTCCATGGAACGGTACAACATTCCGCTGGTGTTAAAAAATTTTCTAAGGGGCTGTCCGCTTTTAGCGACCCATTCCTTCAGTTCTTGAACCGTAGGATTCTGTTCCACGATGTGACGATCGTCGTAAGAAATTCCGTTTTCCTCCAGCCATTTTTTTGCCTTTTGGCAGGTACTGCATTTGGGATACTCCAAAAATAGATACTTCATTTGAACTACTCCTTTCCTTCTCCTTTATCTTGTTGCCGCCGCGCTTCTTTGCAGGCCTTTACACAGGTTTCTTCTGTATCTGCGGAAACAAGAAACCTGCCTTTGTGACAGAAATGCAGCCCGCTAATTTTCGATATGTCTTCCAGTTCCTTATTTTCTTTCCCTGCCCATGAAACCGGGAAGGGACACCGCAGCGAACCCTCTTCTTTTCCCGGTACAGCCTGGGCGCAGTATCCTCCCCGCTGAGAAGGATAGATAACAAACTCCGCGTCGGATCGGATCACAACAGGCTTCCAGGGCGCATACACCGGCAGCCTTACAATCTGATCTTCCATCCTTTGGATCGCTTCTTGCACTACCGCATCCGCCCGGAACTGGCTGTACAAAAATCCCAACTTCCGTTCCAAAACTACCTGCGCAAATTGAACCGCGTTCCAAAAATTCCGGTCGCTGTCGCTGTTTTCATCCCAATAAGGATTAAACGCCCCGATAATGCTGGCCAGCATATTGCCGCAGCCGGTATTGTCGTCCAAATCCAAAGGCTGGACAAAGGATTCGTCGAACCGCTGGACCGCCTCCGAAATTTGCTCCTCGGTACACTTGGAAACAAAGAATACGGGCCCAAATTTTCTCCACAACAGCCCAAAAGCTGCATAAGGCACCCCATTTTCCCGAACCAGGGCATCCTCCTGATGATGGTCAAATTCCCCTCTTCCGATGTCATATATGATACCTTTCGTATTTTTTGGCGCATCCATTACTCTGTGTACTTTGATTTTGGGATTCAACATGCGCAGAAGCGCTGTAGAGAACACATCATCCGCATGAAAACGTCCTCCATGGGTATACCCTGACTCAAGCAATTCTGTATCAAGCATGTGAGTGTGTTTCCTTTCTACTGATTCTCGTCCAAAATGGTTATCTCCACTGCATCCACGCCTAAAGGATAGGTTTCTCGAATATAAGGTAAAATTTTTACCCGCACATGGTCACCTTTGGAGAGCATTTCCGGTTTTTTACAACCATCCTCGTATCCCACCATAGCCTTATCGCCGCTCTGCAAATCCGCCTCAGTTACTAGTATGCTGTTTTCATAGACCTGCTCCACAACGCCAGTAAAGGCCATATAATCCTCTTTAGGCTGACAGCCATAAAACATAATAAACGCAGTTAATACTGCTAATAATTTTCCCACCAAAACACCTCTTTATTTAAAAAGTCATCTATCGCGCAAGGACAGTCAAAATAATAGTCTAACCCGTTCGTTTTTCTATATAATGTTCATTGTATTGCATTTCAGGCAAAAAGTAAATAGAGGAGCGCAAAAAAGAACCCTCTGAATCAGAGGGTTCTTTTTTATTTGAGATAAGCAGTGGAAGGATTTCAAAACGATTTGCAATCAGTCTGTTATTCCTACAATTGCATTTACGACCGTCTCTTTATCCGCCGCTCTCATCGCACGAACTTTGGAAAGTTTAGGCCAAAACGCGGATTTCAGCAAGACTAAACCAGTTGGCAGCCTGCTCGACAGTTACTTTGATATACTGTGCTGTACCGCTTGCAGTAAGAGAAACAGTTTTCACTTCGCCCTCAGCCTGAGCGCCTTCGTCATTCGTAATCTTACCGAGTTCGTTCCAATCTTCACCGGTTTCAGACCCGTAGATGGTAGCTGAGCGGAGCGGGTATACGCCGTCAGCACCTTTCAAAGTGTCTATGCTGACTCCCTGGAAGGATTTCACAGCACCCAAATCAATAATAATATCTGCAGTCGTACCGTTGGGATTGTGAGCAGTCATATAACCCGCGTTGCCATAAGCGGTAGAACCAGGAATCTGGCCATCAGTCAATTTTTTTCCGTCATTCTTAGCATCGCCGGAGAAATTGAGGCCCTCGGTAACTGTGTAAGAACAACCCTGTGCCAAGTTACTTGGATCCTTGACACTCAGATAGCAAACAGTGGAATCGGCAAAAGCGGTAGCCTCGCCAACAGTATTGGTAGCAACTACTCTGTAGTTACCGCCGTCACTGACTTGTGCGTTATTGATGGTGTAACTGGCTTCGGTTGCCCCATCAATCTGAACGTCATTTTTATACCACTGATAGGTAATGGTACCGCCATCGGTAACGCTGGCCTCTACACTCATCGTAACTGTATCGCCTACGGCTGCGTCTTTAGTTGCGCTTAAGTCAGTTGTAAAGGAGGGAGTCTTCGCGATTACAGCCGGTTTGACCAAAGCGCCGTCAGCTGCGGAATCGTCTGCAGTTTTCAAAGCCTCAATCTCAGAGACAGCTACAGGTGTAACGCCATCTCTGTTTCCAGCAAAGAGCCAAACCTTCAAGCCGGTGGCAGTAATGGGTTCATCAGAGGTAAACACATATTTTCTGGGGGCATTGCTGTCGTTTTTAAGTCCAGTTCCCTCATAAATAGTCGCCCATGTGCCGTCAATCTTAGCTTGGATTTTAACATGATCAGTCTGACCGTTGCCGTTAGCATAACCGTTCCAGGGGTCACCGAGGTTAGTGTGGATATTGACCTGCTCAAAAGAAGCTTCGTCAAAGATCCAGGTAAAGTCGGCTTCATAGCTGGCAGTGTCATGGCCCGCTACGTAGAGAATGTTTTCCCAATCTGCATCATAAGGATCTGTTGCAGTAGAAATTACACCATCTGTCAGTTTGGCATTCCAATCTGGGCTTAAGCCACTTCCATCAGACATCCAGTAAGCAAGTGCGCCGTTTGGAATTGCGCAGGTTGACGTCTTACCGGCAAGCAGGTTATTAGACACTACCGGAGCTTCAACCGTCAATACGCAAACGGTAGAAGTAGCGGTTGCAGTAGCAGTACCATTGGTATTGGTAACAACTACCTTATAGCTGCCTGCATCGGTGTCTGCTGCAGCGTCGATGGTGTAGGTAGCGTCGGTAGCGCCGTCAATAGCTGCATCGTCTTTGTACCACTGGTAGGACAAAGTGCCTTCATCAGTCGTGCTGGCCGCAACCGTAAAGGTCACTGCATCGCCGATTCTTGCATATTTAGCAGCTTCCAAATCGGTGTCGATTGTGGGAGTAGCTGCCGTGTCAGCGGGAGGTACTTCGCCATTATCAACGCCTAAAATCTCAATTTCGTCAAAATACAATCCTAAGCTCCAAGGACGGACGGACAAGCGCACCTTACTTGCCTTGACAGTACCATTATCGGGGAGGACAGCTTTATAGGTATCCCCACCAAAGGTACCTTCGCCAGTGGGATAGCCGATCGATTCAGAAGAAGCAACCAACTGCTGCCAATCACTACCATCCCAGTATTCCAAACGGAAATTCTTAGGAGCATAAATCAGGTAGTCTGTCATGTAATAACCGCTCAACTGAACGCCGTTAATCTCATACTCTGCACCCAGATCGAATTCAATCACGGTATCCTTGTCGCTGTCGAGAATATGCATGTGAGCATAAGAGAGATCACTGTAGCTGCCGTTGCCGAACACGCCGTCGGTATACTCTTTGCCGGTAGTCGGATGATCTGCATCCCAGTCTCTATGCTCGGAGGTAATCGTATAGGGCTTGTTCAGAGCAATATTAGTGATTTCTACAACGGGAGAAGCTTCAACTGTCAATACGCAAGCTGTAGAAGTGGCGGTTGCAGTTGCAGTGCCATTGGTATTGGTAACGACTACCTTATAGCTGCCTGCATCGGTGTCTGCCGCAGCAGAAATGGTGTAGCTAGCTTCGGTAGCGCCGTCAATGGCAACGTCGTCTTTGTACCACTGATAGGACAAAGTACCCTCATCCGTGGTGCTGGCGGCTACAGTAAAGGTCACTTCATCGCCAACAGTTGCAGTCTTAGCAGCTTCCAAATCGGTATCGATCGTAGGAGTAGCTGCGGTGTCAGCGGGAGGAGTTTCTCCCGCTTCGCCCAAAACGCGGATTTCAGAACAAGGATGCCACCAAGTAGCGTCCTTAACAGTGAGCTTGACATACCGGCCGGTAACGGGAGTAGATT
>CABUOE010000082.1 GCA_902493155.1 uncultured Eubacteriales bacterium | reverse complement strand
TTAGGCTCCGCCGCTGTCAAAGACCCAAGCATGGTCAAAGAAGCGGTGAAGGAGTTTGGCGATCGGATCGTCGTGGGCATCGACGCCAAAAACGGCATGGTCTCGGTGGAAGGATGGCTGGACAGCAGCTCGGTTCATTACCTGGACTTAGCCAAGGAGATGGAGAAAATCGGTGTTTCCCACATCGTATTCACCGACATTTCCAAAGACGGCACCCTGGAGGGGCCGAATCTCAACCAGCTAACCCGCATCCAACAGGCGGTGTCCTGCAATATCATCGCCAGCGGCGGCATTTCCAACATCGGGGATATCCGTGTCCTTAAGGAGCTGGGGGTTTACGGCGCTATCTGCGGCAAGAGCCTCTATGGAGGGACGCTGGACCTGAAGGAAGCATTGCAGGTCGCGGCACAGTAACGAAGTTCCATCCTCTCAATTCCCAGAAAGGAATATCGATATGCTGAACAAACGCATCATTCCCTGCCTGGACGTCAAGGACGGCAAAGTGGTCAAAGGCGTCAACTTCGTCGGTATCAAGGACGTGGGCGATCCGGTGGAATGCGCCCGGATGTATAACGAACAGGGCGCCGACGAAATCGTTTTTCTCGACATTACCGCGACCGTCGAGGCCAGGAAAACCATCGTCGACATCGTCAGAGAGACGGCGAAACAGGTTTTCGTCCCTCTGACGGTGGGGGGCGGCATTTCCTCCATCGAGGATTTTTCGGCGCTGCTGCGGGCCGGAGCCGACAAGGTGAGCGTCAACTCCGCCGCCATCAAGAACCCGCAGCTCATCGTCGACGCGGCTGACAAGTTCGGGAGCCAGTGCGTCGTGGTCGCCATCGACGCCAAGCGGGCCGATGACGGAACCTTTCACGTTTACGTGGCCGGCGGCCGGATCGACACTGGCTTGGACGCGGTAGCGTGGGCGAAAAAAGCCTGTGAATTGGGGGCGGGGGAGATTCTCCTCACATCCATGGACGCCGACGGCACCAAGCAGGGCTTCGACCTGGAGCTGCTAAACGCGGTGACCGCGGTGGTGAACATCCCGGTCATTGCTTCCGGCGGCTGCGGGGGCCTCCAGCACTTCTCTGAGGTCTTCGAAAAAACCGATGCCGATGCGGCTTTGGCGGCATCGTTGTTCCACTACCGGGAGTTGACGGTAGGACAGGTCAAAGAACACCTCAAAGAGAAAAATATCCCGGTGCGACAGTGATTTTTAAATATAAAGCATATAGCTTTACATTTAAAAATGCCCGATAACCGTCATATTTGTCCGATTTGGACGATAGAATAGGGGTAGAACCTGCTCCGATAGGAAAGGAAGAGCGATACGTTGGATTTGGACGTCTATTTTCAAAAAGGAGAACTGATTCCCGCCATCGTGGTGGAAGAAAAAAACGGGGCGGTTTTGATGCTGGCCTACATGAATAAGGAAAGCCTGCAAAAAACCATAGAAACCGGCTACACCTGGTTTTACAGCCGGTCCCGGCAGGAGCTTTGGAACAAGGGGGCCACAAGCGGCCATTTGCAGAAGGTGAAAAGCATCGTGGCCGACTGCGACAACGACACTTTGCTTGTCACGGTGAACCAGACCGGTGTGGCCTGTCATACTGGATCTTACAGCTGCTTTTTCAACCAGGTCTGGAAAACGGACGATACGAAAGAAAAGGATGGCGATTAACATGAACGAAACCTTAAAAGGATTGTCGGAAGTGGTGAAACAGCGGAAGGAGCACTTCGAGGAAGGCTCCTACACCTGCTATCTGTTTGACAAGGGACTGGACAAAATCCTGAAAAAATGCGGCGAGGAATGCTCCGAGATGATCATTGCCGCTAAAAATAACGACAACGAGGAACTGGCCAATGAGATTTCTGATTTGGTGTATCATGTGCTGGTATTGATGGCCCAGCAGAATCTGGCCATCGAGGATGTGGAGGCGATTTTGGAGCAGCGCCGGCAGAAAATCGGCAACTTAAAGCAGTTCCACGTGTCCGACCACAACACCTGATTTTACAATAGAAAGGCTGCGGCCTTCTCACGTCAAAAGAAACGAAAGCCCGAAAACAACGGACGTCCAGATGAACTCATCATAAGGAGGTCAGGTTCCCCGCTGTCCAAAAGGTTGGGATAGGGGAAGACTTCCCGAAAGGCAGGTTGTTTTATGGGCTTTTTTGACGCGCTCAACGACTGGATTCTTTCCCTGCCCACAGGAATCATTTATTTAGTCGTCCTGATGGGGGCGGGAATTTTTCTCACCTTCCGGCTGCGGTTTGTGCAGTTTCGGCACTTTTTCCGCGCCTTCAAGGACACCTTCAAAAACATCGGCAAAGGCGGCGGAGAAGGGAGCATCTCCTCCTTTCAGGCCACGGCCACAGCTTTGGCGGGGACGCTGGGCACTGGCAATATCATCGGCGTCGCCACCGCCATCGTCAGCGGCGGGCCGGGAGCGGTTTTCTGGATGTGCATAAGCTCCTTTTTCGGCATGGCGACGAAGTTTGCTGAGATCGTCCTGGCGGTTCACTTTCGCACCCAGAACCGGAATGGCGAAACGGTGGGCGGCCCCATGTACTACATCCAAAACGGCATCCACAGCAGGACGTTGGCGGTAATTTTTTCCGCCGCCTGCGTGGGGGCGTCCTTCGGGGTAGGGAACCTCTCCCAATCAAACGCCATCTCTGATGCATTGTACAGCACCTTCGGCGCGCCAAAATGGCTGGTGGGGATCGTCGTCATGGCGGTCATCGGTCTCATTATCATCGGCGGCATCAAGCGGATCGGGGCGGTGACCGAACGGCTGGTTCCCATCATGGCGCTGACCTATTTTATCGGCTCTATCGCAGCCATAGCCGTCAACTGGCGGGCGCTGCCAGAGGCGTTTGCGCTGATTTTCCGGGACGCTTTCACCACCCAGTCGGTTTCCGGCGGCGTGTTGGGGTATCTGACCAGCCGGGCTGTCCGGTTTGGCATCTCGAGAGGCGTTTTTTCTAACGAAGCGGGTCTCGGCTCCGCTCCCATCGCCCACGGGGCGGCCCAGACCGACAGTGCGGTGCGGCAGGGGCTTTGGGGCATTGTCGAAGTGTTTCTCGATACCATCCTCATGTGTACCATGACCACTGTTGTCATCCTCACCTCCGGACAGTACCAAAACGGCTCTACCGGGGCGGCACTGACCACCTCGGCCTTCGCCACGGCGCTGGGGAAGCACGCTGCATCCTTTGTCGCCATTTCCACCATCTTTTTCGCCATCGCCAGCATCGTGGGCTGGGCTTACTACGGGGAAAAAGCCATCGAGTTCCTGTCGCCCAAGCGGGTTTGGGTGAATATTTACCGGGTGTGTTTCGTCCTGTCGGTTTTTCTGGGGGCGGTGGCGCAAATCGACCTCATCTGGAACCTGTCGGACCTGTTAAACCTCATCATGGCGGTGCCCAACATCATCGCGGTGGTGGCTCTCAGCAAAATTGTTTCCAGGGAGTCCCAAAGTTACTTTGCGAACTCCACAAAAAGCAGGTCAAAATCAACAAAATAACAGTGAAAACCACTAAATAGATTTTACATTAAAAGGAATTAAGCGTAAAAATTAGATATCTGTCTAAAATGAATATTTTTTACAATATTTCGCAGAAATATCTAATATTTCCAGAATTGTATTCCGCCTAAAGAAGTGTTATAGTTGTTTTTAGTTGATTGACAACTGTACTTGTTAGACGGAATCAGGCCCCGCCTGAAAAGGACGGGGTTTCTTTTTTCGCCTGAAACCGGAACTTCTATTTGCCGCGCAGGAAAGGCGGGAGTCGTTTAAAAGCAAACTTTTAAACATGGAGTTTTCTGTCTTTGCCGCAAAAACGATGGCGGCATCTTGCGCAGGGTAAGCGATGACTAGTCCCCAGGCAAACCATCCAAAACATCCGGAAAGGAATGTTGATTTTCATGGAACTGGAAAAGAAACCGAAACGCCTGGTCGTCAGCACCGACGTGCTGCCCGACGTGTTTTTGAAGGTGGTGGAGGCGAAGCATCTCCTCTCCAAAAACGAGGCCAAAAATTCTTCCGACGCCTGCCGCATGGTGGGAATTTCACGGAGCGCTTTCTATAAGTACAAAGACAACGTCCAGGTGTTCGACGAGAAGGCCTCGGGGCAATTAAGCACCCTGTACCTGAAGCTTTCCGATGAGCCCGGCGTTCTTTCCAAAGTCCTAAAACTCCTCTATGAGCTGGGGGCCAACATCCTGACCGTCAACCAGAACATCCCTGTGGATACGGTGGCCATCGTGACGGTGGGCATCCGAATCAACCGGGACGAGCTGGATCCTGAGGACATCGTCCGCAGCCTGTCGGGACTGTACGGCGTAGTGTCGGTGAAAAAGATCTAGCATCTAAGAATAGACTGTGCGTCTTATGAAAACATCTGTCAACAATCAGCGTGCAGCGGAATATAGTAAATGGTACTTGAAATTGGCGCCGATCACAGGCTGAGTAAGGCTGTTTCAGGCCATTTCTGAGGGGAATCATCAACCGGGCGGGCGTTTGAAGAGGGATTTTCAAACAGTTTCGGCCGTTTTGGGGCGGGGAGGCCAGGAGGCTTGTCTCCACATATGAGTTCAATCGAAAGGAATGATTATAAATGGTAAAGGTTGCGGTCATGGGCCACGGCGTTGTAGGTTCCGGCGTGGTGGAACTGCTGATGAAAAACAGTGAGAGCATCACGAAAAAAGCGGGGCAGGAGATCGAGGTCAAATACATCCTGGATCTGAAAGAGTTCGACGTTCCCTATAAAGACAAATTCACCAAGGACTTCAATGTGATCTTAAACGACCCGGAGGTTTCTATCGTCGCCGAGGTTATGGGCGGCCTTTCTCCGGCTTTTGATTTCGTCAAATCCCTGCTGGAACACGGCAAAAGCGTTGTCACCTCCAACAAGGAGCTGGTAGCCGCAAAGGGCGCCACTCTTTTGAAGGTTGCAAAAGAACATAACGTAAACTTTTTCTTCGAGGCAAGCGTGGGCGGCGGTATTCCCATTATCCGCCCCATGCACCTGTGCCTGGCCGCAAATGAAATCACCGAGGTGGCCGGTATCCTAAACGGCACCTCCAACTTCATCCTGACCAAGATGATCCACGATGGGATGCCCTTTGACGAGGCTCTGAAACTGGCCCAGCAGCTTGGCTACGCCGAGCGCGACCCCTCCGCCGACGTGGAGGGCCACGATGCCTGCCGGAAAATCTGCATCTTGGCGTCCTTGGCCTTTGGCCGCCATGTTTACCCCAACACCGTCTATACCGAGGGAATCGATAAGCTGACGCTGGAGGATGTGGAGTACGCCGACGCCTGGGGCGGCGTCATCAAGCTCATCGGCCGCGCCAAGAAGCTTGACGATGGTAAACTTGTCGTCACCGTCTATCCGGCTTTCATTCCGCACCACAGCCAGCTCGCCAACATCGACGACGTCTTTAACGGCGTGCTCATCCGCGGCGACGCCACCGGAGACGTGGTGTTCTACGGCAAGGGAGCCGGCAAGTTCCCTACAGCCAGCGCCGTTGTAGCCGATATTATCGACATCGCCAAAAAGCACAGCACCGTCAAGTCCTTAAGCTGGGAAGACACTTCAGAGAACATCGTGGCGGACTATAAAACTTCCCCGCTGCAGTTCTATATCCGGGTGGCAACCCCCGACGAGGCCGCTTCCAAGAAGGAAATCGCCGGAATTTTCGAGAATCCCGACTTCCTCTCCCGCAACAACGAGCCTGACGGGGAATATGCTTTTGTCACCGGCAAGATGACCGAGTACGAGCTGGAAGAAAAGCTTAAAGGGTTGAATCCCGCTTACAAAGTTCTCCAGAAAATCCGCGTGCTGGATTACTAAGGCAGTTTTGGCCCATAAGGGCTGTCTGATAGATACTAGGCTGCGTTGCTGCGCGGCTTTCTGAAAGGAATGGTACTTTTCATGAAACTTATCGTCCAAAAGTTCGGCGGCACCTCTGTGAAAGACCGAGACCGCATATTCAATGTGGCGAAAATCATCACCGACACCTACAAGGAAGGGAACAACGTCATCGCCGTGGTCTCTGCACAGGGCGACACCACCGACGACCTGATCGCCAAGGCGGAGGAGATAAACCCCAACGCCAGCAAGCGTGAAATGGATATGCTGCTTTCCACCGGCGAGCAGATTTCTGCCTCTCTCCTCGCCATGGCCATTGAGAGCATGGGCTTCCCGGTCGTCTCCTTAAGCGGCCGTCAGGCGGGCTTTGTAACTGACTCTAACTACTCCCGCGCCCGCATCAAAAAGCTGGAACCTGAGCGGATGGAGAAGGAACTGGATAAACGCCGCATCATCATTGTGACCGGCTTCCAGGGCATCAACAAATACGACGACGTCACCACTTTGGGCCGCGGCGGAAGCGATACCAGCGCTGTGGCCATCGCCGCGTCGCTCCACGCCGACCTTTGCCAGATCTACACCGACGTGGACGGTGTTTATACCGCCGATCCCCGCATTGTGCCCTCCGCCCAGAAGCTCTCGGAAATCTCCTTTGACGAGATGCTGGAGCTTGCTTCCTGCGGCGCTCAGGTGCTCCACAACCGGTCGGTTGAAATGGCGAAAAAATACAGCGTAAATCTTGAAGTGTGCTCGAGCTTGGAGCGCGTTCCCGGTACTAAGGTGAAAGAGGTGACCAAAATGGAAAAATTGTTGATTAAAGGTGTTGCAAAAGATGATGATGTGGTCAGAATCGCGGTAATTGGTATTCCCGACCGCCCCGGAATCGCATTTAGACTCTTCTCCCTTTTGGCGACGAAAAAGATCAATGTAGACATTATCCTCCAGTCCATCGGCCGCGACGGCACAAAGGACATCAGTTTTACCATTCCGACTGATATGCGCCACACCGCGCTGGAGCTTTTAAACGACAATCTGGACGCTTTGGGCGCCCACCGCATCGAAGTGGACGACGACGTGACCAAGGTCTCCATCGTTGGAGCGGGCATGCAGACTAACGCCGGCGTTGCCGCTAAAATGTTTGAGGCTCTTTTCGAAGCGGACATCAACATCCAGATGATTTCCACCTCGGAAATCAAGATTTCCGTCTTGATTGAAAAGGCAAACGGCGTCAAAGCTATGAATGCCCTGTCCGAAGCTTTTATCGACTAAAAAAAGAAAAAGGCTGTCTCAGGTGCACCCTGAGATAGTCTTTTTTTATCTTTTTTGCAAATATTTTATCATTCGATGCGGAATATTGCAATTTGAAGCTATTTCTGGTAAAATAAAACTATCTAACAAGAATAGGGAGGAAAAAAGAGTGCCGTATGTTCAGGGAATTTACCCCATCCTTTTTAAGGAAAATCTCTCCAAAAATATTTTTGATTTTACGATCAAAAGCAAGGAGATCGCGCGTCTTGCAAGACCGGGACAGTTTGTGCAGATCCGTGTACCCTACATGCCGCTGAGACGTCCCATCTCTCTGGCGGATATCAATCTGGACAAGAATTATATCCGCATTGTTTTTGAAATCAAGGGGCAGGGAACCGGATATCTCGCTCAATTCAAAGCGTGGGACAACTTGGATATTCTGGGCCCCCTGGGCCGGGGATTCACCATGCTTCCGCCTAACAAAAAAGTTTATCTGATCGGCGGCGGGATCGGCACTCCTCCTCTGGTGCCGCTGGCGGGATATTACGGCGGCAATGCCACGGTTATTACCGGATTCCGCGATGCCAAGGCGGTCATTCTTGACGACGAGTTCAAAAAGTTTTTTAACGAGCATATCCTCTGCACCGACGACGGCAGCAAGGGGATCAAAGGATATGTCACCGACGTGCTGTATCAGCGCCTCAAGAGTGGGGAGCGGCCCGACATGATCTACGCCTGCGGTCCCAAGCCCATGCTTCAGAAGGTGGCGCAATTGGCTGCTGAATTTGACATAGAATGCGAAATTTCCATGGAGGAACGGATGGCCTGCGGCATTGGAGCCTGCCTGGGATGCGCCTGCAAGACTCATGAACATGACGGCACATCCAGTTACGCCCACGTGTGCAAGGATGGCCCTGTATTCAACAGCAAAGAGGTGATTTTCTAATGGCACATATGCGTGTAAAAATTGCCGGCGTTGAGTTCAACAACCCGGTGATCGCAGCTTCCGGCTGTGTGGGATTTGGAAGGGAATATGAGGAATTGTTCCCGCTGTCGAGACTGGGCGGAATCTCGGTCAAGGGTATGACACTCCACCCCAAAGCCGGGAATCCTCCTCCGCGTATCGCTGAGACTCCCAGCGGTATGCTCAATTCTGTCGGCCTGGAAAATCCGGGCGTCGACTATTTTATTGAGCATGAATTGCCCTCTCTGTCTCAGAAGGGAACCACTGTGATCGCAAACGTGGCGGGGAGCACGCTGGAAGACTGCGTCGCCATCGCCGAGAAGCTGGATCCCACCAATGTGGATATGATTGAACTGAACATTTCCTGCCCCAACGTAAAGCAGGGAGGAGCGGCTTTCGGCACCAACTGCCAGAGCGCCGCGGAGGTGACAAAAGCAGTCCGCCAGGCGACGAAAAAGCCTTTGATGGTCAAACTCAGCCCCAATGTGACCAGTATCTCTGAAATCGCCAAGGCGGTGGAGGCCGAAGGGGCCGACGCCCTGAGTTTAGTCAACACCTTTTTGGGAATGCGCATCGACGTCGAAAGTCGTCGCCCGGTACTCCACAACAACGTAGGCGGCTTATCCGGCCCTGCGATTTTTCCGATCGCGCTGCGGATGGTTTGGGAAGTCTATAACGCCGTAAAAGTGCCGGTCGTCGGAATGGGAGGAATTCACGACTCTATTTATGCCATTGAAATGATGATGGCGGGCGCTTCAGCGGTGCAAGTGGGAGCCGCTATTTTTACCGACCCTGTAACGCCGGTATACATCGTCGAAAGGGTCAACCAGTGGCTGGATGATCATGGCATCCACAATGTCTCCGAGCTGGTCGGGACGGTAAAACCCTGGTAATTAGAAATAACAGGTCAGGGGAGTCGCTTCCCCGATAACAGGCGGTTTGCCTGCGATGGGCTACCGCCGGAAAAGGATTTGATCGATTGAAA
>CABUOE010000081.1 GCA_902493155.1 uncultured Eubacteriales bacterium | reverse complement strand
TTAATCGGAGCGGTGGGGATCGCACTGTTTAACAGCGTCCAGCTGGGCATGATGATGTACGTCTGCCAGGTACTGGCTGCCCTTTTGACCGGTGTGGCAGCAGGGTTTATCGGACGGAAGCGGGACGGGGACTATTCCTGGCATGAAGTGCCGGAGTCCGGCGAAGAAGAGGAAGAAAGCACCTCTTATGTGCAGACCTTTGTAACGGCCGTGGTTAACGCCGGAAAGGCGATGTTTATCATCTGCTGCTTTGTGGTTCTGTTTTCGGTGGTGTTTGTTTTCCTGTCAGAAGTGCCCAAAGGGGAGTTTTTAGCGGGGCTGTTGGAAGTATCCGTAGGCTGCACCTCCCTTGTGGGGAAAGGCTTCCTGGAAACTCTGATTTTGTCCACGGTGTACACTGCTTTCGGCGGAATTTGCGTCTGGATGCAGGTGGCATGTTTTCTGCGGAAGACTGGCGTGCGGATGAAAAAGTTCGTCTGGTTTCGGTGCCTTTACGTTTTTTTGAGCCTGCTGTTTACCCTGTTGGGGGCGCGGCTCTTCGCCATTTCTGCCGAAACCTTTTCCACCAGCGCCCAAATGGTGCCGAAAAACGGCTCGGTTTCCATGACGGCGGCGGTTTTTCTCATCATTCTCTGCGTCATGCTCTTGATTACCGAAAAGGGATATGATAAAATAAAGAAAAATCGGGCGGGCAGATAGCTTCCCGCGGAAAAGAGTTGAGCGTTATTAAATCCCTGCTGTTTGGAAAAAATATTGATCCCGCCTGCGAGTACTGCGAGTGGGGACGTCCCAGCCAGGACGAGAAAATGATTTTATGCCGTCACAACGGGGTGGTAGCGCCCTATTTCTCCTGCCGGCGGTTCAAATACGCGCCCCTAAAGCGCAAACCAAAGCCGGTTCCGGTGCTGCCGGATTATAACCCAGAGGATTTTAAACTATAGTATATACGATTTGTCATAAAAGCGGCCCTAAAAACCGGCTTGCCCGGCAGGGCCGCTTTTCGCTGAAAGGAGGGTGCAGCCTTGAAAGAATTTGTTATCAATCAAAACGATGCGGGACAACGGCTGGACAAGTTCCTTTCCAAAGCGGTGAAGCTCCTTCCGAAAAACCTCATGTACAAGTATCTGCGGCTCAAGCGCATCAAGGTCAACGGAAAGCGCAGCGAAATCAGCTATCGGCTCCAGGAGGGGGATCGGGTTTCCCTCTACATTAACGACGAGTTTTTTGGTTCCGACAAGCCGCTGTTTCTGTCGGCGAAGCCGGACATCCGTCTGGTCTACGAGGATGAAAACATCCTGTTAGCGGACAAGCCACAGGGGCTTATCGTCCACGAGGACGAGGGAGAGGACGTGGACACTCTCATCAACCGGGTTCAGCACTATCTTTACCTTAAGGGGGAGTACCGGCCGGAGGAGGAGCTTTCCTTTGCGCCGGCCCTCTGCAACCGCATCGACCGCAACACAGGGGGAATCGTCATTGTGGCGAAAAACGCCGCTGCGCTGCGAACCCTAAACGATAAAATCAAGGGGAGGGAGCTCAGAAAATTTTACCTCTGTCTGGTGAAAGGGGTACCCCGGCCCAAAGAGACGACTCTCACCCATTATCACCGGAAAAACGAAAAGGAGAATTTGGCTGAGGTGTTTGACAAGCCCCGGCGGGACACCAAGACGATGATAACAAAGTATCGGGTGCTGGAGACAAATGGGCGGTATTCCCTCCTTGAAGTGGAGCTCATGACCGGGCGGTTTCATCAAATCCGGGCTCAAATGTCTCATATCGGCTGCCCGCTGGTGGGAGACGGAAAATACGCCTCCAATTTGAAGGAAAAAAAGCTGGGTTTTTCCTACCAGGCCCTTTATTCCTATAAACTCCAGTTTGCTTTCCGGGAGGAGTGCATGCTCTCCTACCTTGACGGAAAAACCTTTCAGGTGGATGAGGTTTGGTTTGCGAAAAATGGCATACCGGGCATTTTGGGGGAATAGAATATACAGGAAAAGAATTTTCTGTGGCGGGAGGTGCCGGAAATGACCGTAAAACTCTGCGACTTGCAGCGGAAGGAACTGGTAAACGTAAAGGACGGCACCAAAATCGGCTATGTGGACGACGCTATCATCGACATCGACACGGCCTCAGTGAAGTCGCTGGTGGTTTACGGACGGCTTAAGCTGTTTGGCCTTTTGGGAAGGCAGCCGGACATTATTATTCCCTGGTGCGACATCCAGATCATCGGGGAGGACACCATTTTGGTCACCGCTGACCAACTGCCAAAAGAAGCGGTACATAAAAACAAGTGGAAAGAGCTGTTTGGGGAATAAAAGCTAAGGCCGCCCGCCATTATTATTACGGGCGGCTTTTCAACGGAGGGTTCAGATGAAGGACAAGCTGATAGACGATTTGAAAGCGTTGGGCCTCGGGCGGGGAGATATCGTATTTACCCACTCGTCTCTTTCTTCGCTGGGCTGGGTGGCGGGCGGCTGCCATACAGTCGTCGATGCCATGAAAGAAACCGTTTCCGAGGAAGGGACGCTGCTGTTCCCAGCGTTTACCTTTGACGTTTCGGTGAAACCTCCCTACTTTTTTTCCTATCGGGATTCCCGTTGCTGTGTTGGGGTAATTCCGGAGTTTTTTCGCACTCTGCCGGATACTGTGCGCAGCGTGCATCCGTCGCACTCGGTATCTGCATGGGGAAAAGAGGCGGTTTTTATGACAAAGAGCCATATCCTCGATCGGACTCCTTGCGGAGAGCATTCACCGCTGCGGCTGCTGCCTCAGATGGACGGGAAAATCCTGATGCTGGGTTGCGGTTGGTCACCCAACACGACCATGTATGGGGTAGAAGAGCTGGCGGGAGCGCCCTACTGCCTCACGCCCTATCAGGTGGAGTACAACATCCAGCTGGAAAACGGGGAACTGGTAACAGCAAGACACCGACAGCACCATTTTGGCCGCCAGTGGATTCAGCGGTACGATCGATTGGAACAGGTTTTGCCGGAAGAATTTGTCCAGCGGGGAAAGGTGTTGGAGGCAGACGCTATCCTCCTGGATGCAAAGGGCGTTTGGGAGACGGCTTTTCAGGTTATGAGGGAAAATCCTTATTTTTTTGTAGAGCAAAACCTCATAGATTAATAAACTATTTGTATAAAATAACCCCGTATCAACAACAATAAGCTGTTGATACGGGGTTTCTCTGTTTTAAAGAACTTTGGAAAGGAAATCCTTGGTGCGCTGATTTTGGGGATTGGCAAAAAATTCTGCCGGGGGAGCCTCTTCCAGTACCAGGCCCCCGTCCATGAAAAGCACACGGGTGCCCACTTCTTTGGCAAAGCCCATTTCGTGAGTGACGACCACCATGGTCATGCCGTCGTCGGCCAGTTCTTTCATCAGTTCCAGCACTTCGCCGACCATTTCGGGGTCCAAGGCGGAGGTGGGCTCATCGAAGAGCATGACGTCGGGGTTCATGGCAAGGGCGCGGACGATGGCAATACGTTGTTTCTGTCCGCCGGAGATGGTGGCGGGGTAAACGTCCGCTTTATCGGAAAGGCCGATGCGCTCCAGCAGCCTCATAGCGTTTTCCCGTGCCTTCTCCTTGGATTGGAGCTTTAGCTGAACCGGGGCCAGCATAATGTTTTCCAGCACCGTTAGATGAGGAAACAGGTTAAAATGCTGGAACACCATCCCCATTTTCTGCCGGAGAGCGTTGACGTTGCATTTGGGGTCGTTAATGAGGGTTCCCTCAAACCAAACTTCGCCAGAGGTAGGCTGCTCCAGCAGGTTCAAGCAGCGGAGAAAGGTGCTTTTGCCCGAACCGGAAGGACCGATGATAACAACCTTTTCTCCTTTTTCGATGGTCTGGTTAATGCCGTTGAGCACCTGGATTTCTCCGTTTTGGGTGTGAAAACTCTTTTTCAAATCTTTAACGGATATCACTCTTACGCAGCCTCCTTTCCAATCTGCCCAGAAGGGTCGTCAATCCAATGACGATCACCAGATAAATAGCGGCAACCATCAACAGTGGAATGTAAGGCGACTGGGTCTGGCTGCGGATGACGTCGCCCGCTTTGGAAAGATCCTGAATGCCGATGAAGCCGGCGACAGAAGTTTCCTTGATGAGGGTGATGAATTCGTTGCCCAAAGCGGGAAGAATGTTTTTAAACGCTTGGGGCAGGATGATTTTAACCATGGTTGTTTTTTTGCTGAGGCCCAGAGAACGCCCGGCTTCCATCTGCCCTCTGTCCACCGACATGATGCCAGCACGGACGATTTCCGCCACATAAGCACCGGAGTTTATACCGAAGGCCACAATGGCGACGATTACCTTGGATACCTGAGGGGCTGTAATGACGATGTAGTACATAATGAAGAGCTGAACTACCATTGGGGTTCCACGGACTACTGTCAGATAAAGGCTGGCGAACCAACCGAGAGGTTTCATCTTTTTGCTGTCCGGAGCCGCCACTTTGATCAGTGCAAGAAGGACGCCGATGACCAAGCCGATAATGGCGGCAAATACAGTGATTTCCAGCGTCAGTCCCAAGCCCTTGACGATGTACATATACCGGTCGCCTTCAATGAGGTTTTGCTGAATCTGTTCCCATAAACTCATTTTTTCTTTCATCCCTTTCCGAAGCAGATATTTTGTGGGATCGTTCTGATTCTTTGCTACGGATCCCTATTTTTGAGCGGGAAAAACAAAAGTATGGGGATGCAGATCGTCTGCATCCCCATCAAATGATTCATTCAATGGACGGATTTTATTCAGCGTCGATGTATTTGCTGCAAATTTGATCCAACTCGCCGCTTTCCTTCAATTCTTTAATAACCGAGTTGACCACGTCAAGCATCGCTTTGTCCCCTTTGGGAACTGCCAGACAGTACTCTTCAACGGTGAGGGCATCTTCCAACTTGACAACTTTGTCTGCATTGTTGGCGACCAGTTTCTGAGCGGGGAAATCGTCGATAACAACAGCGTCCAGGCTGCCCCGGATCAGGTCGGAAACTGCGTCAACGCCTTTGTTTAAGCGGGAAACTTCCGCGCCTTCTACGTTTTCGGTGCAGTAGGTGTCACCGGTGGTGCCCAGCTGTACGCCGATTTTTTTGCCATTCAAATCATCGGGACCTTTGATGTCGCTGTCCTTCATGACGATGATGGACTGGGAAGCGTTGAAATACGGATCAGAGAAATCGATGTTCTTCGCTTTGTCTTCGGTGTAGCTCATACCGGCTGCAACGAAGTTACATTTGCCGCTCTGAAGCTCCATGGGAAGAGAATCGAAAGAGGTGTTGTTGATTTTCAGCTCTACGCCCAGTTTGTCGGCGATTTTCTGAGAAATCTCGATATCGATGCCTTTGAATTCCTGGCCTTCCATGTATTCGAAGGGCTCAAACTCCGCGTTGGTGGACATGACGATGTAACCCTGTTCTTTGACAATGTCAACCGAGGTTTTGCCGTCAGTGGTTGCGGAATCAGAAGAGCTGGAATCAGAGCCGCTTCCATCTGTGCTGGTATCACTGGAAGAACCGCCGTTATTTCCGCAGGAAGTCATTGCAAGAGCTGTCATGGCAGCTAAAGCCAAACAGAGAATTTTTTTGAGTTTCATAATAAAACAACCTTTCTGTCTTAGCAGCTTCCTAAAGGAGAAGCTGTTTTTGTTTTGTTGATACCAATACTTTACCACAGGGATTTTACAATTGCAAGGGAAAAAGTTAATAAAATGCAGATTATGCGAAAGTTTATGCAAAATAGACAGGATGAGTGGTCTGTGACAAAGAAAATTGTCTGATATTATACGATTATTATGCATAATATCAGACAATTATTCAATAATATACAATTATATGCAATAAATATGTATATTCAATGGGGTTAGGCGGACTCATTGCTGAGCTTAGAAGTCTGCCGCTGAGCCATAACCAGGTTGTAGTATACCGATTTATGCCGCAAAAGCTCCTCGTGGGTACCCATCTCGACAATGCGCCCTCCGTCGAGAACGATGAGACGGTCGGCATTCCTGAGGGTAGACAGACGATGAGCGATGGCAAAGGTGGTGCGGTCACGGGTCAGGTTTTTGAGGGCTTCTTGGATCATCTTCTCGGTTTCAGTGTCCAAAGATGCCGTAGCTTCGTCGAGTATCAGGATTTTTGGGTCCCGTAGAATGGCTCTGGCGATGGCGATGCGCTGTTTTTCACCTCCGGAGAGTTTGTAGCCCCGGCTGCCGATGTACTCCTGATAACCGTCGGGCATCTTGCAGATGAAATCGTGGGCGTTGGCGATTTTAGCCGCCTGTACGACCTCTTCCATGGTGGCGTCCGGCTTGGCGTAGATGAGATTGTCCCAGACGGTGCCGTCAAAGAGATAAGTTTCCTGCAGCACGACGCCGATTTGGCTTCTCAGTGAGTGCTGAGAGATGTCCCGAATGTCGGTGCCGTCAATGAGAATCTGACCGTTGCTCACGTCGTAGAGCCGCATAATTAAGTTGATCATAGTGGATTTTCCCACGCCGGAAGGACCTACAATCCCGATCATTTCCCCTTTTCTAACCGAAAAGTTAATGTCTTTGAGAACGGGATTATAGACCTTGTAGCCGAAGTGGACATGCTCAAAGGCCACATTACCTTCGATTTCCTTGTCAATGGCATTTTCCCGGTCTAGGACATCCTCTTTTTCATCGATGATCTCAAAGATTTTTCCGGCACTGATCGCGGTCTGGGCAAGCTGTCGGGGAAGCTGCATCAGCCAGTTTAACGGGGCGTACAGAAGTCCGATGCATGAGAGGAAGGTGACCATTTTACCAAAGGACAGCACGCCGCTCAGCACATCGTTCCCTCCGAAATAAAGGTAGAAGTATTCGCCCAGCGTCACCACAAAGGTGGAGACGGGAAACATGACGAACCAGTAAAAATTTGCCACATACATACTGTGGGCGAATTTTTCCGAGCAGCCTGAATAATGCTTGATTTCCCGTTTCTCGGATCCGAATACCTTGACTGCCATAATGCCGCTCAGGATGTCGTAGAGTACCGATTCCATCTTACTGAACAATTTCCAGTTGATACGGAAAGGGTGGTTCATCCGTTTAAAGATAAACCTACTGAAAAAGAATCCGGCGATGATGGGCAAAACGATCCAGCAGGTGAGCTTCCAGTTCATCCAAAACATGACGGCTAAAATTACCGAGACGGAAAATACCCGAACCACTGCTTCTTTGCCGTGGTAGGAAACAAAGTCCTGCACTTTTTCGGTGTCGTTGGCGATGCGCTTGATTTGTTCACCGGTGGGGCGCTTGAGGGCGTTTTTCATCGACTGGTTCTGGATTCGTTCAAAGAGTATCCCTCTCAGGTCACGGCCCACCATGGCTGCGGTGTAGGAAGAACAGCGTTCGTTTATGTATTCCAGGCCGAAGAGGAGAAGGGGAATGAGCAGATATCCGCCCATCATCAGGAGAAGCCCTGTGAAATCCTGGCTGCCCGAAGTGACGTAGTTGTCTACCACCAGGCCCTTCATATAGGTAAATACCACCCAGAGAAGCTGGATAATCAAAGTCGCCGCCAACGCAGTAAGCAGTGTTGCTTTGTATCGGAAAGATAGTTTGACGATCCGCCAGAGATATTTGCCCTTGGGGGCACAGTGGAAGCAGATATTGGTTTGTTCCGGTATGACGAGGCCGCATTTGGGACAGGTTTTCACCGGTTCTTCGTCGTCCGGAGCCGGGAAGACGCCGGTTTCCCTGTGGTATTCCAGCATTTTGGCCAGATCCGCAAACACGGGCAGCAGGTCCTGGGTGAAGATGCAAAGCTGTTCGGTTTTTTCTTTTAATACGATTTGCAGTGCGCCGCTGCCTACCATCTGCACCACTTTGAACTCATTGATATTTTGTAGTGGGATGCGTTTGACAGCGATTTCGTCCCGGAAAAGAATTAGTTCCTCGTCGGAGATGGCTATAGAACCGCTTGTCGGCATGCCATGGGCGTTTAAGTTGTAATCCAGGCTGTATTGCAGCGTTTGTCCCAAGATTTGTTCCATTTTCTCATGGCTCGGGGACATTAAGTGCATGAAACTGCACCTCCTTTTTATGACGATCCCGGGAGATTATAGGTAGAGCTCGATGATCCGCCTGGTTTTCTTTTCCAAACCTTCCAGACCTTTCAGACAGTACCGGTTGCCCTGCACGTCGATAATCGTGATATAGTCTTCCTTGATTTGACGCACATTGGTGGAAGCGTCGGCGATGCAGATAGTCTTATCCCCCATGAGGGTGTGGATATCCATGTAAACATAGCCGAGTTTTTCCTCTACCTTATCGACTTTTTGAATCTGCGGGATGAAGTATTTATAGCTAAGATAGTCGTTTAGTAATTTTTGCTGGTCTGCCGGCAGGGAGCTTAATTTCTCGATAATGCCGATTTCCTCTTTGTCCACCCGGACGGCGATATATTCGTCTTTGGCGCGAAAGGGAAAAAGCCGGATAAGCTGTACCGGTGCATAGTCGTTTCCCTCATAACGGAGGGAAACAATGCCGTTTTCATCCAGCGAGAAAAAGAGCTCCGCTGGGTCCAGCAAATGAATATCGTTCATGAAACCATTCCTTTCTGATGTTTTGATAAGAGAGGTAGGAATGAGAAAGCTTCGTTACGAAGCGTCTTCGTTGATAAATTTCAGGGCCTCCATCTGGATGTTGTGGAGCTTGAAATAAACGCCCCTGTGGTGAATCAATTCCTGATGGGTGCCGATTTCCGCAAGCTCTCCGTCTTCGATGACCGCCAGAAAGTCGGCGTCCCGCAAAGTGGAGAGGCGGTGGGCGATAGAAATGATGGTTTTGCCCCGGCGCAGCTCCTCAATGGCCATTTGGATATTCCGTTCGGTCTGGGTGTCCATTGCTGCGGTGGCCTCGTCGAAAATGAGGATGGCGGGATTTTGCAGAATTGCCCGGGCAATGGAAATCCGCTGCTTTTCACCTCCGGACAGCTGAGTGCCGCCGTTACCCACTATGGTGTCGTATCCTTCCGGGAAGCCGACGATAAAGTCGTGGGCGAAGGCCGCTTTGGCCGCCGCGATGACTTCCAGCATAGTGGCGTCGGGGCGG